>JBDRHR010000250.1:0-29387 GCA_043816605.1 Nitrospirota bacterium | reverse complement strand
TTTAAATATTTTTTTCGCAGAATTTTATCCCAAAATATGGTTTTGTAAACCTTAATAAGATAGCCATAATCCTTTGTCAGAACAGGACTTTTCACCTCCTAACTTTTATGTAAAATATATCGTGTTCACCGAGAATTGCTGTGCGAGGAGTGAAACGGTTGCGAGGAACGAAGCAAAGCAATCGCTTGATTTATAAGGGGTTGAGATTGCTTCGCTATCGCTCGCAATGACAAAATGTTGCATTTTGCACAAGTCTAAAATTCATAGACTGCCATATCCCCCTTCTTACATTTCTGATGTAGAGCCTAAACGATTACAAATAATCTTTAGGATTAGTGATTTGGCCTGTGATAGCCGTAGCGGCTGCAGTAGCCGGAGAGGCTAAATAGATAAAGCCTGCCGGGTTGCCCATCCTGCCTTTAAAGTTTCGATTTTGCGTTGATAAACATACCTCGCCATTGCCTAATATCCCTTGATGCACACCGACACAAGGACCACAACCCGGTGGGTTTATTGTTGCCCCTGATTCAATGAATATTTCCAATAGACCTTCTTGAATGGCTTGAAGAAGGATTTTGCGTGAGGCAGGGGTAATAAGTAATCTTGCCTTTACCTTTTTGCCTTTGAGTATTTCAGCGGCAATCCGCAAGTCTTCAATTCTCCCATTGGTACATGTGCCGATAAGCACCTGGTCAACCTTCACATCACTTAGTTCTTGGACAGATTTGGTGTTATCTACGGTATGAGGGCAGGAAACCATTGGGCTCAGGCTTGAAACATCAATTTTAATCTCCCTTTCGTATTCTGCATCTTCATCTGCACAAATTTCCTTAAATTTATCTTCACGATTGTATTCGCTCAGGAATTCATAAGTTTTATTATCCGACGCTATTAATCCTACCTTGGCACCAGCCTCAACTGCCATATTGGCTAATGTCAATCGGTCACTCATATCCATACTTTTGATAGTTTCACCGGTAAATTCTAATGCCGCATAAGTTGCTCCATCAGCACCAAGTTGTCCAATCAAATGTAGGATTACATCTTTGGCAAAAACCCCCTTTGGGAATTTACCTTCAATCTGAATTTTAAAACTATGTGGTACTTTAAACCAGGTTTTACCGAGTGCAATTCCAATTGCCACATCCGTAGAACCCATTCCTGTCGCAAAGGCGCAGAGTGCACCACCCATACAGGTATGAGAATCCGCACCAATTAAAATATCGCCTGGATTAAGGTATTTTTCAGCAATTATTTGGTGACAAACACCATCGCCTACATCGGACAATTGAATACCGTTTTTTTTAGCAAAATTGCGTAAAAATTGATGGTCATTAGATAATTCCATTTTTGGACTTGGAGCGGCATGGTCAATAAAAAATATCGTCTTTTGTGGATTGGCGACCTTTTCCAAATTCATTTTTTGCAACTGCCGGACAGCTAAAGGTCCTGTCCCATCCTGAGTTAAGCAAAGCGAAACATCTACTACGACAAATTCACCTGCCTTAACTTCCCTGCCTACATTTAAAGAAATAATTTTTTCTGCCAATGTTTGTGCCATAAATCACCTTTCTATTATTTTATCATTCATAGTAGCATTTGTCAATATATTTTAATTGACAAATGAAAAATTATGTGATAATCTAATATGAAGAAATTGATGCTAAATTTTACATAAGGAGGTTAAAATATAATGGAAGTTCATACATTACCGTTAAAGAAAAGAAGGATTACTGTATCTCTAAATCCTGAGATTTACTATCAAGTTTTTGAAAATGCAAAGGTGAACAAAAGTCAAATTATAGAAAGGGCATTAAAAGAGTACCAACGGATTCACTTGAAGAGGCAAATTATAACATTTTGTTCTGCAAAAGATTACACTGACATTGAAGATGCTGAATTAACTTTACCTGCTCAGTTGGAGGCATTAGATTATGACTGATAAAAACTTTCCAGTTCGTGGAGAAATATGGTTAGTAGATTTTAATCCGTCCCGTGGACATGAACAGGCAGGAATAAGACCGGCTTTGATTATTCAAAATGATGTTATTAACCGCACAAGATTTGGTACAGTAGTTATTCTGGCTATATCTAAATTATCGGATGTCAAACGAAGAGGTATTCTTAATATTGAAATAAAAAAGGGAGAAGGTGGACTTACAATGGATTCAGTGGTTAAGTGCCATCAAATCTATACTATTGATGTAAATAGATTAATGAAGAGATTTGGTAAACTGAACGAAAAATATATGCAACAGATTGAGGATGCGGTTAAAATAGTACTTGATTTTATCAAATTATAAAAATGAAGAGATATTTAACCTTTGCCTTAATATTAATTGGTTTTACTTCTACCTTAGCCCAGATACTGCTAATGCGGGAGTTAGCTGTAGTCTTCTACGGCAATGAGTTATCCTTTGGGGTGATTTTAGCCGGTTGGTTATTCTGGACAGGCGTGGGAAGCTCACTCTTAGGTTACTTTGTTGATAGATTAAAAAAACCTATCCAACTTTTTGTTTTCCTTCAGATACTTCTTGCACTCACCATTTTTCTGGAGATATTTTTAATCAGGGATATCCGACATTCTTTAGGAATTGAACATGGGGTAATGATAGGGTTGGTCCCGATGATTCTAAGTTGCCTCCTTGTTCTTACCCCTTTTTGTATTATCAGTGGATTTCTCTTTACACTTGGTTGCAAGATATACACTGAGGAGAAAAAAGAACTCGCCCCACAAATAGGCAAGGTCTATATCTATGATGGGTTAGGTGATATTTTAGCCGGGGTTACCTTTACTTATTTCCTGGTGTATTTCTTTCCCCCCTTTGAAACCATTTTCTATCTTCTTATTCTTAACCTCGGGGTTTGCCTTTTAATTATCAGGGGTCAGGGGTCAGGGGTCAGGGGTCAGGGAACAGGGGGAAATAGGGAGAACAAGCCTTTTGGTAAATGGTCGCTGTTTTTATTTTCCCTACTGTTCTTAATTATAGTGGGTATTTTCCTTCGTGTACCAGACTACCTCCAGCGATTTTCTCAAAAACTTCAATGGAAAGGCTATAATTTGATTCAGAGTCAGGACTCTATTTATGGAAATATCGCTGTTACCCAGGAGGGAAATCAGTATTCATTCTATGAAAGTGGACTGCCTGTTTTTTCAGTGCCGGATAAAGCCTCCTCAGAACAACTCATTCACTTTCCCATGGTCATGCATCCTGACCCAAAGCATATCCTTATCATTGGTCGTGGGGTTTCTGGTGGCTTAACTGAGATTCTTAAATACCCAAAAACTAAGGTTCATTATGTCGAATTAGACCCGATGCTCATTGACTTAGCTAAAAACTATCTGTCGCAAGAGGATTTAGCCAGTCTAAATAAGTGCCAGGTACATCTGATGGATGGGCGATTATTTGTTAAAAGACAGGCTTGCCTGGCAACAGATAAAAAATTTGATTTAATCATGGTTAATCTGCCCGACCCGGGGACAACTCAATTAAATAGATTCTATACGAAGGAATTCTTTAAAGAGATAAAAGGTATTTTAAATCCAAATGGTGTTTTTAGTCTCGGCATAACCTCTGATGAGAATTATTTAAGTGAGGAGTTAAAGAATTTTAACGGCTGTATCTACAAAACATTAAAGGAGGTATTTGCCGCGGTGATTATTGTGCCAGGTTCTCATCTACTTTTTTTTGCCAGCCCAAAACAAGAAATTCTTACATACAATACGGAGGTCTTAAGTCAAAGATTTACGGACAGGAAAATACAAACTACCTATCTTGATAAATATTACTTTTCATATCGATTATTCCCGGACAGAATCACTTTTGTTAAGCAGGCACTTGAAACCTACAAAGGCCCTGTTAATACAGATTTTGAGCCCAGAGCTTATTTTTATGATTTGGTATTTTGGGCAACACAGTTTTATCCCAATGTCAGAACATTTTTTAATTGGTGCTCAAAAATAAACCTGTTGGCGATAACCGGCTTAATCGTTGTATTGCTCATCGGATACTTACTCATTAGTAAAAAAAGACCTCAATTTATCCGTAATTCTATCCCTATATCTATTATGACTACCGGTTATATAAGTTCAGCCTTAGTAACAATATTAATCTTTGGTTTTCAAGTTTTGTATGGGTATGTCTATCATCGAATCGGGATGATAATTGCCTCATTTATGCTCGGCTTAGTTCTTGGCACTCTATGGATGAATCAAAGATTAGCAAGAATGGGGAATACAACCCCCTCCCCCCCTTTACTAAGGGGGAATTATACCCCTGCCCCCTCTCAAGAAGGAATACGCACCTTTGCTAAAATAGAGTTTTTCTGCATTATCTATTCATTTATCCTGCCGATGATACTCTTCCTCATTTCTAATTTAAAAACCCAAACAGGAATATTCATCGGGGTAGAGCTATTATTTCCGATTTTGACCATGATTACAGGCTTTTTTGTTGGGGCTGAGTTCCCCTTAGGCAATAAACTCTATCTCGGAGAGGCAAGCCTCGAAAATTCTCATCAAGTAGGTAAGGTAGCCGGGTTACTCTATGGGTTTGATTTGTTTGGGGCATGTCTGGGCGGGCTATTATCTACGATTATCTTTATCCCTATCCTGGGGATATTTCAAACCTGCTTTATTTGTGGCCTGCTTAAATTAGCCTCTTTGGGATTGGTTGTAAGGTTATGGGTAAGCATTCGGGTAGTAGGTGGTAGGACAGGCATCTTGCCTGTTAGAGGTGGGTAGTAGGTGGAATTTCCCACGACCTCATTACTCCGACCACTACCTCCTAAAAATCAACTGTCTCATGTTGAGTTTGAATAGGTTTTAGATGACAGGATTCATTGTGAAGTGTAAGGATAAAGTTTCGCTCATCATAATTAAAGATAGAAAAACAAGCCGTATCTTGCTTTATTTGCCAGAATGAGGAGTTATCTAATCCTAACAAGGCACAAATTAACACCTTATTTATCACTCTGTGTGAGACGATGACGATTGTTCCTTCATTATGTTCAGATAGGATTTGGTTTAAACCTATCACCGCTCTTATGCGTACCTCCTCTAATGTTTCACCATCAGGTATTTTCAGTAGATGTGGGTCTTTTAGCCACTTTTGATATAGCTCTTTGAAGGTTTCTTTTACCTCTTCCTGAGATTTTCCCTGCCAATCGCCGTAATTAATATCAATGAACCGGTCATCAATATTTACCTCAATCTGATGATAATTAGCGATAGGGATGGAAGTATTTAGTGCTCGTTTAAGAGGGCTTGAGTAGACGGCATTAATTTGCATGATGCTTAAACTTCGCCCTAAAAGTTTAGCTTGTTCTATGCCTACCGAGTCAAGATCAATATCAATTCTGCCTCGAAAAATCTCACTCAAATTCCAGGAGGTTTGTCCATGCCTGACTAATATAATTTTTGTCATCAGTCCACCTTTTAAAAGTATCTCCTTTTTTAAAAACTTACAGAAGGGGATTAACTTGATAATCTATCGAAGATATAATCAATATGGCGAAGATAGTAGTCTAAATTAAAGCAGGAGTCTATTTCTTCAGCAGACAAAACCTGGCGGATTTCTTTGTCCTTTTTAAGTAAATCCTTAAATGAGATTTCTTCATCTAAGGATTTCATGGCATTTCGTTGAACTAATTTGTAAGCATCTTCCCTTAACATCCCCTTTTGTGCCAGGGCTAATAAAACCTGCTGGGAGTAAATTAATCCATGCGTTTTATCAATATTTTTACGCATATTTTCAGGATAGACAACCAATGTCCCGATTATCTCTTTAAATTTAATCAGCATGTAATCTGTCAGGATAAAGGATTGAGGGATAACTAACCGCTCAACTGAGGAATGGGTAATGTCCCGTTCATGCCATAAGGCAACATTTTCTAATCCGGCTAAGGCATTTGTCCGAACAATCCGGGCTAACCCGGAGATTCGTTCGCAAGTAATCGGATTGCGTTTATGAGGCATAGCCGAGGAGCCTTTTTGTCCCTTACCAAAATACTCCTCTACCTCGCGGATGTCTGTTCTGGCTAAATTTCTAATTTCGGTAGCAAATTTGTCTAATGATGAGGCAATAATAGCTAATGTAGTTAAAACCTGGGCATGACGGTCCCGCTGGATAATTTGCGTGGAAATAGGCGTCGGCACTAAGCCAAGCTTTGCGCAAACATACTCCTCTACCTTCGGGTCAATCTGCGAATAAGTGCCTACGGCACCCGATAGCTTACCTACACTGATACACTCCAAAGCCTGCTTCATTCTGATTAGATTCCGCTGGGTTTCCTTAAACCATAAGGCTAATTTCAAACCAAAGGTCATAGGTTCTGCATGAATCCCATGAGTCCGACCAATCATAACCGTATTTTTGTATCTCTGAGCATTAGATAAAAGCACTTCACTTAATTCCATCAGGTCATTTTCAACAATCTCACCTGCCTCTTTCATCATCAGAGATAAAGCGGTATCCACCACATCATACGAAGTAAGCCCTAAATGGATATACCGCGATTCTTCTCCGACATACTCAGCAACATTAGTCAACAAGGCAACAACATCATGTTGAGTCGTCTTTTCTATTTCCTCAACCCTTGCCACATCAAACCTTGCCTTCTCTTTTATCACCGCCACCGACTCTTGAGGAATATTACCCAACTCAGCCTGTGCCTCGCAGGCACAAATCTCAACATCAAGTATCTTCCTGTACCTATTCTCTAATGTCCAAATATTTCCCATTTGTGGTAATGTATATCGTTCTATCATTTTATACTAACCTCTGTTTAGGCTGTTAGGCTGTAGGCTATAGGCTATAAATTCCTTCATCCTAACAGCCTACAACCTACAGCCTATATAGCCTATTAATTAAGATTCATCCTGGCAACCTTTGTCTTTATTCTAAAATCTGTCGGTTTATCTTCATCTACCTTTCTATCACCATCTTGATTATCATTTCCAAGTGGGTCCTCTCCAAATTTACCATCCTTATCCGTATCAATGTCAAATACCATACTTATGCCTATTTGCCTGATTTGTCTGTTATTGATAGCGGTTATTAAATTAGCACCATATATTTCTTCACCTAAACCAGTATAATATTTAAAAAGAGGATAAGCAGTAAGAGCTCCGTAGGTAACGGAACCCATTCTTATATTAGTAGCCAGGGTTAGGGTTCTGGTAGGTATGAGTTCCCAAGTGGTAACAGTTCCAATAATTTGTTGTTTCCAAACAGTCTTGGTTAGGGTGCCTATATGAGATACTGAGTTATCCAGAGGATATGGTGTATAGGCAGTTTCTGAGCCTTTCCACGCATAACAGATAGCAATTTCACCAACTAAAGTACCGGTAGCATAATGTGTTTGAAGATTAAGTGTGGTAAGACTTGTAGGTGTTCCTGATGGGCTGGAAGGAGTGATAGTTCCACATTGGCTTATCTCACCTACTATTCCTCCCCATTCCTCGCCTGTTTTTCCATAAAGGATTTCGCGTGAGACAGTCCGTGTATTTAATTGAGGAGTCATAGTTGTCCAATTCTGTATTCCACCCATAAGAAGGGTATAGACCATTAATAAGAAAATACCCAGTCCTGCAAATCCTATAATAGCCTCGACTAATGTGACACCTTTTTGTTTAAAAAATCCTTTCATCTTTTACTCTCTCCTGATAGATCGTATAAGCCATATAGGACATAATAAGACATATTACTCTGGAAATGGGGCGATAATGGTTACCATATTTTTAGTTCCGGTGCCTGTTTGTGATTTTCTCTGATAGCTGAAGGTAATCGTCCCCTTCATATAATCTCCTGGGAGGGTATCAGTGCCAAGTCCATCTAATGGGTCATTGAATAATTCAAAACTTGCAGTTCTTGTGCCTTTTATGTCCCCTTCTTCTATTCGCTCACCTGCTTGAGGATAGACAATAATACCTCTTCTTGGACTATTGGGGATAGACAAATAACCTCTTGCCCTGGTAGTGCCTGTGGCTAAAGCAGGAAATTGCAGTGTCCCATTACCTATTCCCTTATGGAAAATTACAAAATCTGGACCATGTGGTTCTAATGTGGGTGTTCCAATACTTCCTTCCACCAGTTCCCACATAGGTTGTACCTTACTACCAGCACCATTCTCCTCATCATTTCTTTCATTATTAGCGGTATGTGCGACTACGGTAAAATCTACATTAGTATTTGAGTGAACGAGGGTCGGGATATTGATATGGTAATGAGTGGTAGGAGAAGTAGTTGTTCCTCGCATAACAATATAGCTATATGGACCTCTTGGGTCCCGGGCAGCACCCTTTATTTCCTCTACCAATTCTTGCATAGTTGAGAGGGAGACTGTTTCATCCCAAGAGCTAACTAAATTTATCGAGCTGCGCATGAATATAGAAGAAACAAATAAAGAGACAATAATAAGTAGAAACCCAGCAATGAGCAGTTCTATTAGACTTACACCTTTTTGTTTAAAAAATCTCTTCATCTGAAATTATAGGTCTTATAGGACTACTATGTCTTATAAGTCCTATAACCCTTTACCCCCAACCTAATATTTTTTAATATACGGCGTGATGAATATTAAAAGTTCTGTTTTACGATTCTCGGTCATTTTTTTGCGGAATAAAGGGCCTACAAAGGGGAGGTCACCCAATAGAGGTACTTTATTAAGTTTTTCAGTGCCTGCATCAGCGATAATTCCTCCAATAACTATTGTTTCACCATCTTTTACTACTAATTTAGAGGTAACCTCTTTTGTAGTTATCACCGGCATTCCACCTACCCACTCCTTTAAAGAACTAACCTCAGGTTTTACATCTAACACAACAAAACCATCAGGATTAATATGCGGAGTAACGGATAATTTCACACCTACACTCCGAAAACTGACATTGGACATAACCTCTCCTGTTTGAACCTTTGTCGTTTGTTGATATGGAATATCCTCTCCAACAACTATTGCTGCTGTTTCATTATCTAAGGCTAATATTTTAGGGGTAGAGAGGATATTTGCCTTTCCTTCGGTGACTAAAGCCTCTATAGCAACATCTAACGCATGTCCAGAGGTAATCTTAGAATATACAAATTCACCTCTATCTCCCAGTGGCCAACCTTCTGTCTGGTAACTTCCAACTGTAAATTTAGGGTTTTTACCCTCTGGTGACCCTACTGACCACATAAATCCAAATGCATTCCGTGTATCTAATGTTACCTCTATAATCTTTGCCTCAATCATCACCTGTGGTGTCATCGTATCTAATTTTTTAATTATCTCTTCAATTTGATTTACATTATAAGGAATATCTGTTACTATAACCGCATTAGTTCTCGCATCCTGAATAATTGTTCCTATGACGGGAATAACTCCTCCCATTCGTTTTGCCTGTTGAGAGGACAAGGTGGTTAACATAGCTGTGACTATTGAAACCATATCTGAGGCTTTAGCATAATTAAGTTTAAATATCCGTGTGGTTGTATCTCCTAAAAGGATTGTTGGTGAATCAACACGGATTATATTATCCTCAATAATATAGGCATAGCCTAAATTTTTCAGGATTAGGTCTAATGCCTTTTGCCAGGGGACATTATCTAATTTAACGGTTACCATTCCTTTAACATCTTTTCCTGGGAAAAGATTCATGCCTACTTTATGAGCAATCAGCCTTAAAACATCAAGTATATCTGCATCCTTAAAATCTAAAGATAATGTAGATTCTATCTTTTCTTTCGGTTTTATTTCTTCTTTAGGCATTACTTCTTGAACTGTTGGTTTAGTAACCCCTGTAGCTTTTTTTACTATCCTTTTTTCTTCAGTCCCTTCCTTTTTTCTTACTATCTCACTGGGTATCTTTTTTACTATTGGAGGTGCTTCTTTAACCTTTGGTAAAATCTCTTTTGGAGGTTTTGAAGGAGGCGAAGATAAGGTAGAAATTTTTTCTATCCCTTTTATTGAAGGGGTAGATTTAGTCAACTCAAGAATAACCTGATTCCCTTCACTAAAAACTTGATATGGTGTCCATTCTGTTAATTCGACAATAACCCTGGCAACATTTACCGGATCTACTTGTCTTTGGCTCGGAAGAATATTCTTAATGAGTTTACTTGATAGTTTGACTTCTCCTATCTGAGTCTCTGCATTAAGAAAATCAATAACAATTCGATTAGGATTAGAGAGGTCAAAATATTTATATTGAGGAGGAGATGTAGAGGAAATTGAAAGACTTATTTTAGATTCATCCTCTTTTACCCCTATTGTAGTAAGTTGATAACCATGATAAGGATTATCGATTATTACTTCAATACCATTTTTTAAATTTTGAATTTGATATGGAAGTAATTTGATGAGTCCAACTACTGCTCTTGTCTTAGGACCCTCTTGGGGAATAAGGTTAATCCCAGTGATACTGGCACGACCAATACTCAATTCTTTCTCCATACATTGAGTATCATAAATATCAATAACAATAGATGGAGGTTTGTCTAAAGTAACGGAATCATATTTTATAACTGGTTTATCAGTTATAAAATCTATCTTTATTTTTGAACCTTCCTCCATTACCTTGACATCCATAAACTTAGCCGTTCCTGTAACTAATCCAGGAACACTAATTAAAATAACGGTGAGAAATAAACACATTCTTACAAATAACTCTTTTTTATGATTTTCTTTTAAGTGTTTCAATTCAAATCACTCCTTTTTAAATTAACTTTTTCTTCAATTTCTTTATTTTTATCAAGTTCTTCAATTTCTTCTGATTGTTTTTGATCTGATATTTCTGCTCCTTTTATTTTTGTTATCTTTGGTTTCCCCATAAAAAAGTTAACCTCTGATTTCCCTTGCTGTAAAAACCCCCTGTTATTTCCTATAATTGTCCCTTGAATCCCTTTAATTGGTTTGAAATTATCAGCAAACAATCTTCCTTTTTTTAAAATATATCCAAACCGATTTCCATCATGAAAAATAGCCATAGATTCCTTTCTATCCCATACAATTCCAGTCATTTCCAAGTCAAGAATATTTATTTCTGATAATTCTACTCCTTTACCTCCTTCGGTAGATTTTTTTTCGCTAACCACTAAGGCTATAAATGGGTCTCGCAGAACCAATGATTTATATTCATATTTTTCTGGCAGATACATCTCTGGTTGTTCAATAGGAATTTTGGGTGGCAAAATAACTATTTTTTTCTCTTCTTTTTTAGCACAGCCTATAAAAAACATAGGACTTATGAGACTTATAAGATATATAAAAGTAATAAAATCCTTTTTTTTCATCGTTGCTTTAATGCTCCTTATATACAAAAGCGGTGACAATTAAATCTGCCCTTGTGGTAGAAGGGTCTTTTATTGTTGGAACTAAAGCATTCATTTTAACATTAGAAGGGGTAATTATTCTTTCAAGGTTTCCAATCTGAGTTAAAAAGAATCCTACGCTATGATATGTCCCTTTGATATATAAACTTACCGGAACTTCTTCATAGACTTCTTTACTCATAGATGGTTGTGGCCTGAAGGAAATTAACTCAATGTTTGATTTTAATGCTAATTTAGTTATTGTTTCTAATAATTGCGGTATTTCTTGTTTACCTGGTAATCGTTTAATTACAAATTCAAGTTCTTTTTTCACCTTCTCAAATTGTGACCTTTTGATATCTAAATTATCTACTATCTTTTGTGTTTCTTGTAGTTCCCCTTGTTTCTCTAATATTTTTCGATCTAATTCCTTATCTTTCTCCCGTATAGGTTTATACATATAGGTAGAGAAACCATAAGCGACCACACATATTAATATTAAAGAGAGAAAAATAGGTTTTAATGCTTGAAGAATATCAACTTTCATTTTAATTTATCCCCTGAAGCTACATTGGATCGAAAAGGTTTTAATTGGATATTCATTAATGACAGTACTTTCAATTCTTTGTAATCCTATATTTGTAAAGGATGTAGAATTTATTAGATTATTCATGAAATTTGCAATAGAGAAGTTATCAAAGGCACTTCCTTCCAACTCTAAATCAGTCCCTGCGGTATTTCTAAATCCACCTAACCAAAGTCCTGTCGGAATACACATAGTCATTTCATCTAAGATATGTGCCCAGACAAATCTACCTTTATCTAATTGGACAATAACATCTACTCGTTTCTTCATCTCGAATATATCGGACTCCAATCGTCGTATCTCTGCCAAATGTGGTTGTAACTCGGCTATCTGAGTCGTAATTTTTTCTAATGTTGCCTCTTTTTTCTTCACTCCTATAACAATTCCTGCATACCAGAGTGCAAATGATAGAAGTATAGCTCCTACAACTACTCCAATAACTACATTTCTCCATTGTCCTTTTTTCTTTTCCACCAGTATCGGTGGCATTAAATTGATTTCTGTCATTGCCTTATATCAATCCTTTTAGAGCTAATCCTACCGCTACTGAGAAAGCAGGTGCTACTTTTTTAATATATTCCTGGTCAAATTTTGAAGGGATAGTTATTTTAGCAAAAGGGTCTCCTCCTACCACGCTCATCCCTAAACCATTAGCTAAAAAATTATCCAGATTAGCCAATTTTGCACTTCCACCGCTCAGAATAATTCGATCAATATTCTTTCGATATACAGGTAATTGCGTATAATAATAAGCAAAAGAGCGTTCTAATTCATCTAAAAGTCTTGTTCCTACAGATTCAATAGCATAGGAAATTTGTGATGCGCGGTCTCCACTACTTGCAGGTGTCCCTGTTCTCATCTCCTCAGGTAAAAGAATTATCCCTTCCTCCTCTTTTATTTTCTCAGCCTCTTGAAAATTTACTCCTAATTCCCTTCTAATAGCCTCTGTAAAATCATTACCACCAACTAAAACATCACGATTAAAACACGAAACCTTATTTTCAACTACATTAATATTAGTCATCCTGGCACCAATATCAACTAAAGCAATTACATCCTCTTCACCTATTCCATAAGTAAGGGCATCTTCTGTTGCAAAGGTATCTACATTAATATGAGTAGTCTCTACCCCTGCTCGGCGCAATACCTCCATATGGTCATAAATCAATTCCTCTTTAGATGCCACTAATAACACTAATATCATCCGCTCATCTTTTTCTATGGTTTCTTTTATTATTTGGAAATCTATAATTACATGCTCAATATCAAAAGGAATATGTTCTTCAGCTTCAAATTTAATTACATCCTTTAACTCTGCTTCATTCATAAAGGGGAGTTTAAGATATCTAACTACGACTGAATTTCCAGAGACAGAACTACGAACTTTTTTTGCATCAATCTTATGAGTAGCTAACAAATTTTTAATGGCTTTGACCGCCAATTCCTGTTTAGCTCCTAAGGCATCTTCATCTAAAGGCTCTGGAGAAATCTTTATCATCCCAATAGCATCTAAACTTATTTTGCTGTCAGATTTTTTAAGTTTAATTACTTTAACCGAGTCATTGCTAATATCTAATCCTATCGGGACTTTTCCTCTCTGTAAAAACATTGCCTTGATTTCCCTCCTTTCACTTTTGTTGCAGATATAATATTTATCATAGCATAAATAAAATTATTTGTCAAGAATTTTATTAACAGAGGAAGAAGAAAAAGTGATTAAATGGTTGAAGGATGAGTGAGAACATCACTTATCCCTTACTCCCTTAATCTCTCATTCCTCATTTAATTTCGATTAAATATCTGTGAAGCAACAAGAATATCCACTGCCCGTTGAAGTTGGGTATCCAGCACCAGGTCATAAATTGGTTCCTTCTTTGATTCCTTTTTCATAATCTCTATGTCTATTTTCTTCTGAAGAAGAACTTCTTTTAGTTCTATTTTATTTTTTGCTAAATCTGCCTGTAAATTTTTTAAATCCTCTTTTTTGTATGGATTATGTTCTTCAATGAATTTTTTCACATACCCGCCTTCTTCTAATTTCTTCAACATTTCTTCATCTTCTTTAGTCAACTTAGGCTCCTCAACGATAATATCCGGGGTAATCCCCTTCCCATGAATAGTCCTGCCGGATGGGGTATAATATTTAGCCGTAGTTAAAGCTACTCCCGAGTTATCTGCCAATGGAAGAACTGTTTGGACCGACCCTTTCCCAAAACTCTGCATGCCGACAATAACCCCTCGTGCAGGTCCAACCTTTCTTTTCACATACCACTTGCCCGGTTCACTCTCAATAATAGAAATTTCTTCCTTATTCCCTTCCTTTATTTTATTCTCCCATTTTTCATATTCTTCCTTATCGGTTATCAAAAATTTCTCATACTGATGGTCCTGAATAGCTCCCGCCACAATCTCGGAACCACTGGCACTTCCCTGATTGATTAAGACGACCATAGGATAATCTACGCCTTGTTTCGTCGTCTTGTAATCTTGATTCATCTGTGGAATGCGACCGTTTATGGAAACAATCAGGACATTAGGTGGTAAAAATTCATCCGTAACCGCTACGGCTGAATCCAATAATCCCCCGGGATTATTTCTTAAATCTAAGATTAAATTCTTAATATTAGCTTCCTTTAATTTTAAAAGAGCCTCATGGAGTTCATCCTGCGTCTTTTGATTAAAACTACTTATGCGGACATAGCCAATATCTTCTTTAATAACATCGTATTTAACACTCTTAATCTTAATTATATCCCTTGTAATGGTAAATTTAAGCCATTCTTTTTCTCCTTCTCTGGCAATGCTAATAGTAATCTGTGTTCCCTTTGGACCTCTTAATTTACTGACGGCGTCAAACAAACTAATCTCTTTAGTTGTTGTTCCATTAATCTCCATAATTCTATCCCCTGCTTTAACCCCAGCCAGTGCCGCAGGCGTTTCTTCGATTGGTGAAATAACGGTTAATTGCTCATCTTTAATGCCAATAACAATCCCCAGTCCACCAAATTCTCCTTCGGTTTCTACCTTCATCTCTTTATATGACTCTGGAGGCATAAATCGGGTATGTGGGTCATTCAAACTCTTTAATAATCCATTGATAGCTCCATAAACTAATTCCTTTGATTCAACCTTTTCAATATCCACATACTGTGTTTGGACAAGTGAAAGTACCTGACTGAAAAGTCGTAAGCCATCATACATCTCTTGTCTTTTATCGTCTGCGGATGACCTGCTATCACCTACACTTAATCCTAAAAATAATATACCGACAATTAACCACGATATTTTTTTCTTCCAAAACAACATTTTAATATCCTCCTTAACCTTAATCTCTATTATTATCGACACAAGACAATATTATCTTTATATTCGAATTTAAATAATTATACCTGATAATTTTATTTGTGTCAACAAAAATTTTGGATTTTGGATTTTGGATTGGGAATTTGAGGATTTTTTCAATCCAAAATCTACACGAACACGGATAACGGACACGAATCACGCTCATCCGCCACTTGCCTTTAACCCCTTTATTCGCATCTTAAGGTCATTTGGGCTATCTGCATAAATCATAGCATCCTCTAACGAAACCAATTCTTGTTGATAGAGGACATGCAATGATTGGTCAAATGTTTGCATCCCTTCCTGCCTACCTGCCTCAATAGCATCCTTAATCTTACCGATTTCACCCTTAAGAATAAGATTTTTTATTCTCGGTGTGTTGACCATAACCTCTACGGCAACTATTCTTCCTTTGCCATTTTTCCTTGGCAGGAGTCTCTGGGAAATAATTGCCCGCAGGTTGAACGAAAGTTGTAATAGAATCTGTTCATGCACACTACTGGGATAAAATTGTAATATCCGCTCTATGGTCTGATTCGCATTAGTTGAATGGAGTGTACTCATAACTAAATGCCCTGTTTCCGCAAAGTAAATAGCCGATGAAACACTCTCTATATCCCGCATCTCGCCAATTAAGATAACATCGGGTGCCTGTCTCAGGGTATTCTTTAATGCCTCGGCGAATGATTCCGTATCAATTCCTACCTCCCGCTGACTAATAATGGATTTTTTGTCATAGTGGACGAATTCTATTGGGTCTTCAATGCTAATAATATGTCCTGATTTTAATGTGTTTCGATAATCAAGCATAGCGGCTAAGGTAGTAGATTTCCCTGAGCCGGTTGCACCAGTGACTAAGATTAATCCTCTCGGCTCTAAGACTAAATCATTTAATACCGTTGGTAAATTTAACTCCGCTACTGATGGAACAATCAACTTTACTCGACGGAAGACTATGCCTACAGAGCCGCGTTGATGATACAGATTACATCTATATCTACCTACACCCGGGATAGCGTAGGCTAAATTCATCTCATGGGTTTGACTAAAAGTTCTTCTTTGCCCCTCATTCATAATAGAATTAGCCAATTCTCCAAGTTCTATCTCATTAATCTTCTCACCAATAAAACAGGTTTCCCCTTCTATGCGATAAGTTGGCGGTGTATCTGCCTTCAAATAAAGGTCTGACGCACCTTTTTCTTCCATTACCCGTAATAATTCACCTATGCTCATTTAGTCCCTCCTCATATAATTAAAAATTATTAATTAAAAATTAAAAATTAAGGAAAAATTACTCTCTTATCCCTCAATTTTTAATTCATAATTCATAATTTTTAATTCTACTCTGAATTACATTATACCTAATTTAATTAAAAAAGTCAAACATTTTTGATTGACATAATATAAAATTTGGTGTATAATTATTAAAAGACTGGGAGGAGGAATTGTCAAGGCGATAGCCTTGTAATTGCAATTTCATCCTCCCAATTTGTTTTAGGAGAGAGGAAGAGAAAGAGTGTAAGAAAGGGGATATGGAGATAAGGGAGAAAGGGAGATTATTAAAAAATATCTTCTTATCTCCATCATCCCCATATCTCCTTTTCTTACACAATCTCCATATCTCCTCAAGAAATTAAAGAGAAAAGCCGATAAATACTTATAGGGAAACTGTAATTAAAGGGGATAAAGTGAAAAGATTTATTTTATCAATAGGATTATTGTGTATTACTGCTACCCTTACTCATGCAGGCGACCTTAATTTTGGTGCAGGCGAAAAAATACAATCATACCTGCTTGCAGTATCTTCCAGTGCTGTACCTGTAGTTATAGACTTCAATAATGACAATAAGAAAGACTTAATTATAGGCGATGGCAATGGAAATGTATGGTTCTATCAAAATTTTAGCACATCGGATGCCGCTCCTGTATTTAGTGTAGGGTATGAACTTAAAGTTGATAATATTCCAATTGATGTAATTTCTAAAGCAGCACCATTTATAACGGATTGGAATAATGATGGGGTATTAGACTTACTTGTTGGAGATAGTAATGGAAAAATAAGTTTGTTTACTGGTAGTTATTTCGGGAATCCTCCTATACCGCCAGACTTAGATGAGAGGGGAACTATCCTTACTATTTCTGCTAATAATGCCGCACCATTTGTTTGCGATTGGAATAATGATAATAAAAAAGACCTTATTATTGGTGATAATCAAGGTAATATATGGGTATATTTAAATTCCGGAGAAGATGAAAGTCCTGCATTTACCAATGGTGGCAATAAGGTTTTAGGTACCGGTTCAACTCCACTATGGGTAAAAAATGATGCCAGACCTGTTGTCATTGATTGGGATAATAATGGAACGAAAGATTTAATTGTAGGTAATGGTGATGGTGAAATTTACCTTTTTTTAAGTAGCACCCCGGGTACCCCTACCTTCACTACCGGCACAAAACTTAAAACAGCAGATAATAACGAGATAGATGTAGGAAACAATGCCACTCCTTTTATTGTTAATTGGGATAATGATGGGGATATGGACTTAGTCGTTGGAGAACAAGATGGCTCGTTGAATCTTTTTATAAATACCATAAATGTTAGCAATCAAACCCCGCAACTCTCACCTCCGTCTAAGATAGCAGGTGTATCACAAGACCTTAATGCCGGGCAACGAATTACCCCTTTTATCGAAAATTGGAATAATGATGGCAAGAAAGACCTAATTGTAGGGGATAAATATGGTTATGTAAAACTTTATTTGAACTCTGGAGAGGATAACGCACCTAAATTTACCGATGGATATACCTTTCAAGTAAATGCAGGAACGCAAGCAGGAATAATAGATTTAGATGTAGGTTCTAATGCCAGTCCTTATGTCTATGATTGGAATAACGATAATGTCAAGGATTTGATTGTAGGGGATACGAATGGGTATATAAACATATTCATTAACTCCGGAAATGATACCTCGCCAATTTTTAAACCAGGGACTAAAACCACCACTGGAACTGGAACTAAGCCATGGTTATATGTTAAAAAGTATGCTACTCCAATAATCTGTGACTGGAATAATGATGGAAAGAATGATTTGGTAGTAGGAAATGGATTTGGAAATGTAGCACTTTATTTAAATTCAGGAACTAACTTAAATCCTGTTTTCCCTTCTGACCCTACCTATATCAAGACAGACAATGATGAGATTTGCGTAGGAGCAAATGCCAAACCTTATGTGGTGGATTTTAATGGTGATTATAAGAAGGATTTAATTATTGGAAATGATCAGGGATATTTGAAGGTCTACTTAAATAGTGGAACGGATGGAAATCCAATATTTACCACAGACCAATCCCACTGTTTTCAAGTTGAGTCTGCCGATAATCCACTCAAGGTATCAGGTTATGCCGCACCGGTAGTTATGGATTGGAACAACGATAATATACTTGATTTACTCGTTGGTGAGAAAGATGGCTATATTAATCTTTATACCGGTAGTATAGAAAATTCAGCCCCAACGGTTTTATGTGACATACCTGTCGGCACGCAAAGTAGTGAGATAACAATCAACTATAGTTTGAAGGATGAGGAAAACAATGTTTGTTCGATTATAGTCATGTATTCTACAAATGGTGGTGTGAATTGGATAACAGCTACTGCGGTTGCAGGTGCGGGAGATGGAGTATCAAATTTAAACTCGTCTAAAGAGGGAGTAAGCCATAGTTTTGTCTGGGATTCTAAAGGTGATTTAGGAGGTAGTTTTGTAGGACAAGTAATAATAAAAGTTATCCCACATGATGGTATGGTAGAAGGGATTTCAGATGATACTGGTGAGTTTGGGGTTGATAATAAAAATTCCCCTGCATGGGAAAGAATAAAACTCAAGGGTGCAGACCTTAATCTGGACTTTTATTCTACACCAGTAGTAGCAAACTGGGACGAAGATAATAGGCGCGATATTTTAATAGGTAGTAAAAATGGCGATGTATATTTTTGTAAAAATGTAGGTACAGACCAATCTCCAATATTTGATGTGGCACAGAGATTGCAAGCAAAAACTAATACTACATGGAATGTAATTGATGTTGGTGAAAACTCATCTCCGTTTGTCAGTAATTGGGATAGGGAGGGGGATAAGGACTTAATAGTTGGAGATAGTCTGGGTTATGTTTGGTGGTTTAAAAACGATAGCAATCAAACACCACAATTGGTTCAAGGGGAAAAGATTAAGGTTGGTGCAGATGACATTAGAGTTCCAGGTGGTAATGCTGTCCCGGTAGTAGTAAATTGGAATAGAGACGGGTATGACGATTTAATTGTTGGTGATGGAAATGGTCATGTATATCTTTATTTGAATGACAGGACCTCACCAACTGTTCCTAAACTACTCTCAGGGGTTAAGATTCAGGCGAATAGCGATTTAGATGTAGGCAATAATGCCGCACCCTATTCAATAGATTGGGATAGAGACTATAAAGACGATTTACTTATCGGTAATAGTGATGGTTATGTATTTTGGTACAAAAATATTGGGACAAACGGAACACCTACTTTCACAACTGGAACTAAAATTAAATTTGCCGGAAATGAGATTAAGGTTGATGCCAATTCAAGACCGGCTGTATTAAAACAGGAAGGGGATAACATTGATTTATTGGTCGGTAGTAAAGCAGGTTATGTGTTTTTATATCGTCTGACTGCGGTTGCCCAAAATACACCACCACAATTAACCATTACAAATCCTAAAGGGACTCAAACTACACAAACAGGTAGTGTGTCCATAACTTATATCTTGCAAGATGACCAATGGAATACCTGTAAGTTCACGGTAGAATATTCTGAAAACGGGCAAAATTGGTATTCAGCTAGCGGCACGCCTAAAACCGATTTAGAATCCTCACCCACAGGTAAAGAACATACCTTCATCTGGTTTTCAGATAAAGATGTCCCGGCTACCCTGACTTATGTTTATCTTCGATTTATCCCTAATGATGGCGTTGATGGTCAAACGGCGACGGTAAGTTTTTATCTCAGGAACAAAAACAATCTGCCTATGGTTAAAAATGTCCTCCCTGCTATTGGAAAACTTGGTTATGTAGAGATTTCCTATGACCTACAAGATACGGATAATGATTTATGCCAGGTTTTTGTTGAATATCAAGGTGGTACGGTTGTCGGTAAGTGGGCAACGGCTACTTTAATTGGCACTGTTACGAATATAGCCCCGGGAACAGGCTTAAAATTAACATGGCTGTCTTCGGTAGATGAAAAGAATCAATCTGCGAGTAATTACAAAATCAGGATTACCCCGTTTGATATAGAATATGGTACCCCTGGTATCTCCACCTCATTTAAAGTGGATAATTCCCTTATCTCATCAGCGATAGCTCCGAAAGGAACAACCACCACTTTGATATTTTCACCTACTACCATTGAGATTCTTGAACCTTTCTCCAATGATTTTGATGTGCGGATAACTGTTGAGAAGAGTCCGGTAGGTATTCCACCAATGAATACATTAGCCTCTTTAAATGATACGGTAAGAAGAATTACCACTACCTGGTTACCTGAGGAGACAAAACAACCTGCTCCTCAAACAAAGGCTAAAATTACTATTGGCTATACGGATTTAGCCTCCTACGAGACGGAGATTTTATTACGAATATTTGAGTTACGCGAAAATAAATGGATATTGGTAGAAGGTAACCAGTCGGTAGATATAAATAGTAACTCGGTTACGGCTGAAGTAGAACATTTCTCGGTATTCAGGATTGGACTACACGCTACAACATTTAAGATTTACCCTAATCCATTTAAGGATAATGATGGCGATGATTCTAATGGTGAACTTGGAGTAACTTGGCGTGACTACATTGTTTTTGAAGGGGTAACAAAGGTAGAAATATACACCATTGCCGGAGAGTTAGTCAGGGCATCTAAAGAGGGTGAAATAGACTATAGTGATAGTGACTGTTGGAGTTGGAAATGGTACCTAACAAATGATTACGGTAGATTAGTTGGTAGTGGAATTTATATCTATGTGGTTAAGGATAGCACGGGGGCATCATTAGTTGGAAAAGTAGGAGTCATCAGGTAAAAGTAATCGGTCAGTCATTGGTATGGAAATTGGTAATCGGTAATCAGGTAAATATTTACTGATAACCGATCACTGATAACCGATAACCGATTTCCCTACCAATCACTGACCCATTACAGGTAAAATGGGATTTTAAACCCCGAAGGGGTGACATTATTGTAGAAACGATTACAAACAAATTACAATTAAACCCCGAAGGGGTGACATTATTGTAGAGGAGTAATCAGATAAAATGCGGCATGCGGAATGTAGAATGTGGAATTTCAATTTAATAAGGTTGGTTATCGCTATTAGCCTGGGGGTTATTTCTATGCCTGCCTGTGCTCAGGATAAATATACCGGGATAACCTCGGCTAATTTCTTAAAATTAGATGTCGGGGCAAGGCAGTCGGCGATGGCTGGGGCATTCGTCGGTGTAGCCGATGATGTCAATACTATTAATTATAATCCTGCCGGTCTGGTTCAGGCAGGAACTGCCTCCCTGACCGCTATGCACAATCAATGGCTTCAATCTATAAAATACGAGTATCTTGGTTATGCTCAAAAGATGTGGTGGGAAGGGGTAATTGGTGGCAGTCTGGCTTATTTACATATGGGTGATATACAAGGAAGTAAATTTTCTCAAAAAGGTGTTTATGAAAAGGGAGATGATTGGACTGCCTATGATTCTTGCCTTACTCTCTCTTATGCCCAGCCATGGAGTGATGGACTTTCAATCGGTGCCAATCTTAAGATTATCTACGAAAAGATAGAGCAGGAGGATGCGGCTACGGTTGCCTTTGACTTAGGCACTTTTTATAAAACACCGATTGATAATCTCTCCTTTGGCTTATGTCTTCAGAATTTAGGTTCCGGGCTAAAATTTATTCAGGAAAAATCTGATTTACCTATGAATGTAAAAGGTGGAGCATCTGCAAAACTACTTGATGAACGGCTACTCATTGCCCTTGATATTAATAAACCCATTGACAATAATATAAATTTACGGCTTGGGCTTGAATATTGGTTAATAGATGCTTTTGCCTTACGAGCCGGCTATCGGACTGATGTGGATATTGGCTCTGGATTTTCCGGTGGTGTTGGACTAAAAATTATGAATTATCAGCTCGATTATGGTTTTGTTCCGTATGGCGAATTAGGTGATACCCACCGCATCTCTCTGCGTATGGACTTCTTGCCGGAGTAAATTGTTAAGAATTAAAAATTATGAATTAAAAATTAAAAATTGAGAGAATGGGAAGTGAAAGGAGCAGTAAAAACTTAGTAAAATTGGTATTATTTTCTCATCCCTCAATTTTTAATTTTTAATTCATAATTTTTAATTCTTATTTGAACACTGGAGACTAACAATAAGACAAGGATACTAATTAAAGCCATGAGTGTAATAATCCAACCAATTTGTTCAGCTAATCCATCTTCGTATTTTAGTTTAACAAGATAATCTTTTCCTTTTGGCACCTCGATTTTTATCAATCCAAATTCATCTTGATTGATTTTTAACCGGGTATTGCCAAGATATACCTTCCAAAGCGGGTAATAAGATATTTTAACTCCAATCTGTGAGGTTTGTTTTGCCTCAAATATCTTAATGTGAATCTCGTCCATTTTACCCTTTATTACCCGGGCATTGACCCATGCCGTATCATAGTCTAAAAGGCACGACTTGTATCCAGAGACATCAAATATATGAAATCTGCTACGAGGCGAGCCTCCCATTTTTGTCCGAAGGGGAAAGTATTCAGGATGGGATTTAAAGAAGGAAAGGACTTTATCCTCATATTTACCAACAACAATGGTGGTTATATTTAACTGCTTACATATCTTGTGTAGCCTTGTTGTATCAACTCCTTTGTCATACCTCATTCCAAAGATAGAGTTATTATCAAAAACCTCGGCAAAGTCCGTATTTTTATCCTGCTTGCCGCCGTAATAAAGATAATTAGCCACCGGGGTATGTGTAGTCGGAACTCCACCAATGATTTCCCGACCAATAAGGAGAGGGGTTAAGGCAAAGATATGGGTATGATATGCCCCTTGCATCGGGCGGGAGGACGAGGTAAATAATATTCTGCCGGGGGGCGAATTCCTTAATTCATCAAAAACCTCGTTCATCTGATAATGCCGGGCAAAGTTGTCATAATAGGCTATACTCCCAGTCGTATACGAGCTTTTAGACGGCAGGTTCATAAAAGGCAGGATTAAAATAATTATAAGACAAGCAATCAATACAGGATAAAGAAAAATAGAGGCTTGCCTCGTTGCGGTTAATTTAGTTCCCTGAACCCTGAACCCTGAACCCTGAACCCTGATTTTTACACAAATACATAGCCAGTCTATTCCCACACCGGAGAAAATAAGTATGGAGAAGAAGAAATTATCCTTTAATCGAGTAGGCTCAAATAATTCTATCCTGAAAATATAACTCAAAAAGATAAGGATTAGCATTAATGGTGGTAAAAATGCAAGGGGTGTAATTTTTTTAACATTGGTATTTATCATAGAAATCAGGTATAATAAAATAAACGGGGTTAAAACCTTAATCCATGAATATACCTCGTAAATAGAAAAGTCCCAAAGAGTAGCCCTGCGTAAAAATTCCCGATGAATAAATGCAGGTAAAGTCCAGAAGGCAGAAAGACCCACGGCTAAAATTAATATAAGCGTTAACAACCCACCAGCTTTTTTAAGATATAGGAAAGTATAAACTACAGAGTCACAGAGGTTACGGAGAAAAAAGAAATTAGAGAATTTAAAAAATCCTTCTCCGTGTTCTCTGTGTCTCTGTGGTGAATTAATTTTTTTGTTCAAGGAAAGGGTAGAAACATTAAAAATAAAAAGGAATATTACCCCAAAAAGAGGTAAGAAACTATCCCAGGGGTGCGTGAGAAGGCATAATCCTAATGTTAAGCCTGTGAATAACGCATTTTTTAATTTATGCTGAGCCTCAAGACAACTTATGGCAAAATACAAAACAAGTGGTGCAAGCCCCACCGCTAACCGCATATTCAATAGCCCAATGACCATCCCACCTTCAACATCCCCACCAATGGTTACATCAGAGTAAAGCATCATAATAAGAGCACCAAGTGCGGCACTAATTCGACTTATACCTAATTTTTTGTAAAGTAGGAGACTGGTAAATCCAGGTAGGTAATAAGCAAAGATGAGCAGAAATTTATAGATTATTTCTACTGGTAGAATATGAAAGGTAATGAAATCAATCATTGCTCCAAAGATAACAAACCCGGGCGGGTAAAGAGATAAACTCGGCTCACCACAATTTATAAATGGGTTCCAGTAGATTAGTTTATGAAAAATAGGGAGATTTATTTTTAGTGTATCCCAAAGATATTGAATTCTCATCGGATGGTCATTAACAATATAAAAATCCCAGTCTCCCCAAAATCCCATGCAAAAACAACCGGTAAGTAAAATTAACAAGCCGGGCAATATTAAAGGTTTTTTATCGAGCCACTCTTTTACCATATCTGTTACATTTATACCATAACCCGGCGAAAAAGTCAAATTAAATTAAAAAAAATTAAAAAAATTAAAAATAATGCTTGACATTATTATTTTTTTTGCTATACTTAATTTTATGAATAGACATCAGACATCAGCCTTTAACCTTCAACTTGGCAGGAGGTAGCATGAAGAACACCTCTCGCATCAACTTAACCCTTAAATTTTGCCTTTTATTCCTTTTCTTTAATTTTATGCAGTAAGCCTGTCTTGGCATATAATCTAAACTGGTCTGTAGTTATTATGCTTAGTGGTCAGCAGGCTAATCAGGATTATTCCGTGCAAGGTCTGAGTTCTTATCTGGGTGGTAACTCGTCTAACCAAACCTATACAGTTACAGCCTGGACACCGGAGACTTTACCTCTACAAGGGACATTAACCTTGCAGGCTACCCCTGTTTCATCGGCTTTAGTGCGTCTTAATTGGGGCGACCTGCCGGATGAAGAATATTATTCACTCCAAAGAAATAACATTTCTTTAGCCTTGTCCATTCCCAAAAATACTACTTCTTATGACGATACCCACTTACTTTGTGCAAATACGCCCTATACTTACACCCTGACTGCTTATGGCACAAGTAATAATATTCTTGCCTCAGCTACCTGCACCCTTACCACGCCAAAATCAGGGCATAAATTCATCCCTTACCATAATTTATTTCATCCTCTAAAGGGTGAGAAGGTGCAAATTTACTATGAACTTGACTCATCCGTCAAGGTTTTGATAAAACTCTATGACCTGACTGGTGAATTGGTAAAAGAATTGGTATCAGGGGATAGGCAGGCAGATAAATATTGGGTAGAATGGGATGGTAAGGATAAAAATGGCGATTTATGTGAGGCCGGGGTTTATATCATCCAGATACAGGCTGGGGATTTCAAGGATAATAAAAAGATAATACTCATTAAGTAGAAAGTTTATAAAGTTTATAAAGTTATAAAGTTATAAAGTTATAAAGTTATAAAGTAGAAAGTTAAAAAGTAGAAAGATGTAACTTTCAAACTTTACAAACTTTATAAACTTTATAAACTTTACAAACTTATTCGGAGATTTCAAATGAAAAGATTGCTTTTAATAATTTTAATTGTAGCGGGAACCAAAACCTTAGCCGAGGCGAGTGGCATTGGTCTAAAATTTCCACCGACAGCCCGCTCTTATGCCTTAGGTGAATCCCTGGTATCTAATCCGGAAACAGGTGCCGAATCTATCTATTTTAACCCGGCTGGTTTGGCAAATATTAATCCCCAACCCATCACCACATCATCACATCATCACATCAACCCATTATCACATTTAGAATTCATGTTTTACGATGGTGTCTTAGATACCTTTTATAATTGCCTAAGTTATGCCAAAAAAGTAAAGCCAGACACAGGAGTAGGGATAAGCCTCGGGGTATTAGATGCCGGCAAGGCAGATATTTATGAATTTGATGGCTCAGAGCGGTCTATTTCAGCCTTAAAAGATACCTATTTAACCTTTGCCGCCGGCAAGAAAATAACCGTTAATCTTGATGCCGGCTTAGGCATTAAGTTTATTTCATCCACTTTAGCTGAGGAATACAAGGCTAATGGTTTTGCCCTGGATATGGGTATTCTCTATTCCGGTTTATGGAATGCCCTACCGGTTTCCGTAGGTGCCTGCTTGCAGAACATAGGCACAGGACTAAAGTATGAAACGGAAAAGAGTAGTTTGCCGACTAATATCAGGATTGGAGGAGCCGTAAAGCTGAAAGAGATGGAATTTATGGCAGCCGCAAATAAGGATAACAAGGGGTTGAAGGTAGGTCTTGGCGTGGAATATTATCCGCTGTCTTATTTGGCGTTAAGGGCAGGGTATAAGACAGGGTATGATAATCAAGGCATAAGTCTGGGCTTTGGGCTGAGGCAGGGCATTATGGATATCAGTTATGCCTATGCACCGATAAAAGGTTTAGATTCTGCCCACAGGGTCTCATTGAATATAAGTTATTGAGTTTATAAAGTTACGAGGAGGAAGTAAAAGATGAAAAAGATTTTGTTTTTGGGTGTATTTCTTTTATTGGCAAGTTTTGTAAGTAAAGCAGGTGCAGACATACCTGGTTTTATCTACTATCAAGGTCTGGTTCAAGGGACTACTGGGCCCGTAGAAGGCACAAAGAGTATTACCTTTAAGCTGTATGACCAATCGACTGGAGGTACTTCTGTCTGGAGCGCTATGTTTGATGTCAATTGCACTCGGGGGATATTTTCAACACAGTTAGGTCCTCTGCCGATAGAAACATTGGTCAATAAATCAGAGTTATGGCTTGAGTTGGTAATAGATGGTAATGCACTTACGCCACGGCAAAGGATAGCCTCTGTCGTCTATAGTTTTTCTGCAGGCTATGCCGGGACGGCTACTTATGCAATTCTGGCAGGCACGGCTACCTATGCAGAGAGTGCAGGCACAGGAGCACAGGGACCACAGGGAATTCAGGGAGCAACAGGGGCAACAGGTGCTAAGGGAAATACGGGTGACCAAGGTCCGATTGGCTTGACCGGAGCAACAGGCACAACTGGAGCAACAGGCACAACAGGTTTAACCGGGGCAACCGGCGCAACAGGAGCAACAGGACCACAAGGGATTCAAGGAGCAACCGGCACAACAGGGGCACAGGGAGATATCGGAGCAACAGGCACAACAGGTTTAACCGGGGCAACCGGCACAACAGGTTTAACCGGGGCAACCGGCACAACAGGTCCACAAGGAACCATCGGAGCAACAGGAGCAACAGGTTTAACCGGGGCAACAGGCACAACAGGAGCAACAGGTCCAGCAGGACCTACCGGGGCAACCGGCACAACAGGAGCAACAGGCACAACAGGTTTAACCGGGGCAACCGGCACAACTGGAGCAACAGGCACAACAGGTTTAACCGGGGCAACAGGCACAACAGGAGCAACAGGTCCAGCAGGACCTACCGGGGCAACCGGCACAACAGGTTTAACCGGGGCAACCGGCACAACAGGTCCACAAGGAACCATCGGAGCAACAGGAGCAACAGGTTTAACCGGGGCAACAGGCACAACAGGTTTAACCGGGGCAACCGGCACAACTGGAGCAACCGGCACAACAGGTGCACAGGGTCCAATTGGTTTAACCGGAGCAACAGGCACAACAGGAGCACAGGGTTCAACAGGTTTAACCGGGGCAACAGGAACACAGGGTCCAACAGGTTTAACCGGGGCAACAGGCACAACAGGTTTAACCGGGGCAACCGGCACAACTGGAGCAACAGGTCCAGCAGGACCTACGGGAGCAACCGGGACTACTGGAGCAACAGGTTTAACCGGGGCAACCGGCACAACTGGAGCAACAGGCACAACAGGTTTAACCGGGGCAACCGGCACAACTGGAGCAACAGGCACAACAGGTTTAACCGGAGCAACAGGTTTAACCGGAGCAACAGGTTTAACCGGAGCAACAGGTTTAACCGGAGCAACTGGCACAACAGGTGCACAGGGTCCACAGGGAATTCCCGGTACACCAGCTACAACTTATACAATAGGTCAATCTGCTCAGGGCGGGATAGTATTTTGGGTTGACTCAAGCGGACAGCATGGTTTAGTTGCCCCCACAGCCGACCAAGGCGCAGGAATACGGTGGTATAACGGAACTAATAGAGTAACAAACGCAACTGGCGATGGTGTTTATGCTGGGGAAATGAATACCACCTTAATTGTTGCACTACAAACCAATGATAATACTGCAGGTAATTTTGCCGCAAAGGTTTGTGCTAATTATTCAGTAACAGTTGCTGGTGTTACCTATGGTGACTGGTATTTACCTTCAAAATATGAGTTGAATTTATTGTATCAGCAAAAAAGTGTTGTTGGCGGTTTTGGTAGCGACTACTATTGATGTGATGGGGACACATCCCATATTTCTCTTGACAAAGAAAGGTGGATGGTGTAAAATAAAAGTATGCCAAGAATTGCAAGAACAGTAGCGTTAAATTATCCTCATCATGTAACCCAACGGGGAAATAACCGACAGGATGTATTTTTGTGTGATGAAGACCGTAGGTATTATCTTGAATTGTTGAAAGAGTATGCAGCAAAACATCATTGTTGGGTATGGGCGTATTGTTTGATGACAAATCATGTTCATCTTCTTCTTGTTCCTCAAGAAGAGGGTGGATTAGGAAAATGTCTTCAAGGGATAGCACTCTGTTATACTCAATATTTCAATCTTCGTTATCACAGAACAGGACGACTGTGGGAGAGCAGGTATTATTCCTGTATAGTCGACAAAGAGTCCTATTTGTGGGAAGTTAGTAGATATATAGAACAGAATCCTGTGAGAGCAGGACTTGTAAAAGATGTCCAAGAGTATGATTGGTCAAGTGGCAAGAGTCATATTTTAGGTGAGCCAAACAAAATATTAACAGGGGACAGTTGGCTTGATGAAAAGCAACGAAGAAGTTATATTAAGTTTGTAAGCAGTAGAAATCAGGAAGAAGAAGATGTTATTCGCCGAACTACAAAGATTGGAAGACCCCTTGGCGTTAGTGATTTTTTAGATAAGATGGAA
>JBDRHR010000249.1:0-4368 GCA_043816605.1 Nitrospirota bacterium | reverse complement strand
AATGTTTTTTACCCTGGGTTAATTAAAATCCGTAACATTTTGCATCAGTTTAACCTTTAACGCCATTACTGTCCCCAATTGCAGGGACAAAAAAGTTAAATATCGGCTCATTTTTTTCTTGACATTTCACCGCAGGACTTTCTTAAAGAATAGCATAAAACAAGAAAATAGTCAAGAAAAATAATTTCCTTGACATTTTTGTTTTTTTAGAGTATTATTAAAATATGCGACTTAATGAAAAACAAAAAACCAGAATAGCTAATTTTGTAACAGATATGGGGAAAATATCCATTACAGCATTAGTCTTTGGACAATTTTTATCAAAAGAACCTTTTAATTGTTACATCTTTTTTACAGGACTTACCATTTCCCTTTTATTCGTTGGAATTGCCATTATATTAGAATCAGATTTAACACAAAAGGAGAAACAAAAATGACCGGGATATTTATTGTCATGATTGGAACATTAATCTTTGGGATAGTTATGGTTTATCTTGACTATCGTGGTAGAAAAAAGGAACTCTCCTCTAAAAAAACAATTGCTTAATTAGTAAACGAAGTATGAGGAACTAAAATGGCAAAATACATTTTTATCACAGGTGGAGTAGTCTCATCATTAGGTAAGGGGATTGCGGCTGCATCCATTGGACAACTATTAGAAAATAAAGGCTTTAAAATACGGATGCAAAAACTTGACCCATACATAAATGTTGACCCCGGGACAATGAGTCCTTATCAACATGGCGAGGTCTATGTTACGGATGATGGTGCAGAAACAGACCTCGATTTAGGACATTATGAACGATTCACTAATTCAATTATGAATAAGGATAGTAACATTACCGCCGGTAAGGTCTATTATTCAGTCATAATGAAAGAAAGAAAGGGAGATTATCTGGGTAAAACTGTTCAGGTCATCCCTCATATTACAGATGAAATTAAGGCAGGGATATTGAAATTAGCTAACAATGATGTAGATGTTATCATTGTGGAAATCGGTGGGACGGTTGGTGATTTTGAAGGCTTGCCCTTTTTAGAGGCAATTAGGCAGTTTCGTAAAGATGTTGGACGAGAAAATGTCCTCTATATCCATCTTACTTTTGTGCCTTACATAAATGTTTCAGGTGAAACTAAGACTAAACCTACCCAACATTCAGTGATAAAATTACGCGAGCTTGGTATTACCCCTGATATTATTTTATGCCGAACTGAAAGACCACTGTCTATTGAATTAAAGGATAAAATTACCTTGTTTTGTGATGTGGATAAAGAGGCAATAATTGATGCGTATGATGTGGACACTGTGTATGAAATCCCATTGATATTTAAAAAACAAGGGTTGGATAAGATTATTATTGAATTGCTAAATCTAACACCTGAAATGGAAGAAATGCCTCAAGAAGAAGAGTGGAAGAAAATAGTAAGTATTCTCAAAAATCCTAAAACCTCTGTAACCATTGCGGTTGTAGGAAAATATATTCAACTTAAAGACGCTTACAAAAGTATTGTTGAGGCATTAATTCATGGTGGCATACCTCATCAGGCGAAGATAAATATTAAATGGGTAGATTCAGAGGAACTTACTACTCCTAAAACGATAGATAAGGCATTTAAAGATGTCCATGGGATATTAATTCCCGGAGGTTTTGGGTATCGGGGAATTGAAGGTAAAATTGAGGCTGTCCGATATGCCCGTGAAAATAAAATTCCCTTCTTAGGAATATGCTTGGGACTCCAGTGTGCGGTAATAGAATTTGCCAAAAATGTTGCCTCACTTGAAAACGCCAATAGCTCGGAGGTTGACCCCAATACCCCTTATCCGGTTATCGACTTAATGGAAACACAAAAACAGACAGAAGATAAAGGTGGAACAATGAGATTAGGTCAATACCCTGCTAAACTATTGCCTGATTCCTTCGCTCATCAGGCTTATGGTAAAGACTTAATCTACGAACGGCACAGACATAGATATGAGGTAAATAACAAATATCGTGAGATTTTAGCCGACTATGGTGTCATCTTTAGTGGGCTGTCATTAGATGATAATTTAGTGGAGATAATCGAATTAAAAAACCACCCCTGGTTTGTGGCTACTCAATTCCATCCGGAATTCAAATCCAAACCGACTACTCCTCATCCTTTGTTTAGAGATTTTGTAGGGGCAAGTTTGAGGCATTCGGGAAATTCGTGGGGGCTTGTAGAATAAGGGAAAACAAAGGGTATGAAAAAAACTTTACCCCAAACAAATTCAGTAAAAACAAGGGTTTAACTTTTTAAAAAGGTATCACTCGATGTTCAAGTTTTTCACCACGGAGACACAGAGACACGGAGAATGATTTTAGAACCAAACTTTTGTGAGTTGTGCAGTGGTTGCGGACAGGGATAAACCCTGTCCCTACAATGGAACATCAACAAGAATTGTAGGGACATCCCCTTGTGGGTGTCCGTTTTTTAAGGCTAACAGCACAAATCGAAAAAACTTGAACATCGAGTATTAGTAAATATGTTATGATAATTACATTAAGTTCGGAAGAAGGTTGAGAATATTCAGCTTTCAAGGTCTGTCCCTATTCTTATTCTTCTAACAGTGCTGGGTTATTCAAATTGTCTCTTGATAAAATTACTTATATCCATAGCAACCTCGATGGCTTCTTTGGCTTGTTCTTTAGTTGCCGATGGATAATGAGATGGATATTTAAGAGGGGTATAATAGCGATTTAATATCCTGCATTCTTCTTCTATGATATTAAAATCTTCTGGATTTACTGAAAGCCTTTGACATTCTTTTAATAGTGTTGCCAAATCATGAATCCTTTCTGGCTTTACTCCATGAGAACTTATGTATGCTTTGAGGTATTTCTCTCCTGCATCATGGGATAAAATACACATTTGAGAATAAAAATCATCAAATTCTTCAAGACTTGCTCTGGCAAAACTCAAATCACTATCAGCCTTGTTGAGCCACTCAAGTGTTATTCTTTCATAGTCCTTTTTCATATAAAACCCTTCCTTTTTCAAGCACTTCTTTAACAAAGAAATCATTCATCATCAATCTTTCTTCAATCTCTTCCGGGGTGTAGACCAATAAGTCAACAGGCATATTATGGCTGATAAAAGCATCTACTCTGGCTGTTCTTTCCCACGGCTTCTCTTTAGTCTGTTTTATAATAATCAAGTCAATGTCACTTTCTGACCGTGCTCTGCCATCTGCTAAAGAACCAAACAAAATAACCTTCTCTGGAGCATAATTGCTCTTTAGTCTTTCAACAATCTTTTTGACTTCTTCTTTTACTTTATCGCGAATAACCAATCTTTCCATTTGAAACCACCTCTATCTTTTTTTAATTATTCTATAATATCATTTTATTTATCTTTAGTCAATTACTTTTTTTGGTGTAACAAAGGAGAAAGGAAGAAGATGGGGAAAGGGGGGAAGAATTAGAACGCAGATTTGCATAATTTTTCAGGATTGCCACAGATTCACAGATTATAAAATAACAAGTCATAAATTTAATCTGTGAATCTGTGGCGTTTTATCTTTACTCTTGCAATTGGTTTTTGTTTTAATACAAATTTAGCCATTCCACCGCTTAAATATACATAATTCCACCACCAACCCGACAGATTTTTGAACAAAATTACCCTTCGCAATCTGTAAGTATTGTAATGCTTCATTATCCCGAGATACGAGTTCATGCTGCTTAGAAATTTTCGTAAGCGTTCAGGTAGTGTAAGAAAAGGGGATATGGAGATTATGGAGATAAGGGGATATTATTCTAATTCAACCCTTCTAAAATCAGCCTTTTCTTTGGCGAAGTTTACAAGGATCGCCACCTTTACACTTGTAGCTTTCAAATACGAACGGACCTGAGCATAATGAGCTTTACTTAATTCCTCCACTGTTTTTAGTTCTACTATCACTTTGTTTTCTACAAAAACATCCAGTCTGTGTCTGCCAACTTCTTCTCCCTCATAGTAGATAACTATTTCTTTTTCTATCTCAACCCTCAATTCTTGCTTTGTAAGTTCAATTACCATTGCCCTACTGTAGATGTTTTCCAAAAAGCCTGGACCAAGCGTCTGGTGCACCTTAATGATACATTGAATTATTCTTTCAGTAAGTGAGTCTTCTCGATATTCTCTTATCTCCATATCTCTCTTTCCTTATCCTCTTATCCCCTTAGATATTCCATCATCTCCATATCCCCTTTATCTCCTTATCCCCCTTCTTATACGAATTTCAGAAAGTAATCTTGAATGCCGATAATATATTATAAACTTAATGGAGGGAGGTTTGTAATGTGTAAAGCATTAGAGGTAATTAATCGGTTGACAGATGGAGAACTAGCGGAAGCGGCAAGGAAGGAG
>JBDRHR010000248.1:0-7211 GCA_043816605.1 Nitrospirota bacterium | reverse complement strand
AATGTTTTTTACCCTGGGTTAATTAAAATCCGTAACATTTTGCATCAGTTTAACCTTTAACGCCATTACTGTCCCCAATTGCAGGGACAAAAAAGTTAAATATCGGCTCATTTTTTTCTTGACATTTCACCGCAGGACTTTGTAAGTATTCAGTGAAGTGGTATGTTGATTAGAAGTTAGATGGGTTCTTCTCCCTTCTAACCTCTTCCCTACTCCCTACTCCCTTACAATAATACCAGAATTTAGGGTTCAAGTCAATAAAAATTTGACATTAATCTGTTAATCTGATATACTTTAAAACGGTGAGAATAAAGAATTGTCTGTCTGTTGGCATATTAATCATCTTAACCGTTGTTTATTTTTGGAAATTCTTTTTTTTAGGGCTAATACCTTTAGGAGGGGATATTGCTACATATACCTATCCGCCCTGGTACTTTTATTATCATGCCAAAGAGAAAAGTCAAAATTCCCTTTTGTCAGACCCTGTTTTCCTGCATTATCCATTAAGAAAATTAGCAACAGAGCGACTAAACGAAGGTAAAATAACCCTCTGGAATCCATATCTGTTTTGCGGATACCCGATGTATAGTACCAATTCAGTCTCTTTTGCACCCCTTAATCTTTTCTTTTTATTCTGTAAGCCATTGATTGCCTATAGTTTAATAATTTTTTGCCAATTATTACTTTGCGGTATCTTTATGTACATATTTTTACGAGGCAGTTTAGGTTTATGTCCGTTTTCTGCGTTGATTGGAAGTATAATTTATGAATTTTCCGGCTTTCACATTGTCTGGTTAGAAATGGGGATATTGAGTGGGTTTTTATTGCCGATTATACTTTTTTTAATTGATAAGGCATTGACTAAAAGGAGTATATTGTATGTTAGTTTAGCTGGCTTTGCCTTAGGCATACAATTTCTTTCCACATTCCTGCAAATAAGTCTATTTGTTCTCTCCATAGCCATCCCTTACTCGTTATTCAGGATATTTTCACTCCGTGCCACAAGAACTATTCCTCATTTAATCCTTATTTTTATCATCGGATTTAGTTTAGCGGCGGTGCAATTAATCCCTTCTTATGAACTAATAAAACAATCCCATCGGCAACCTATAGATGATTATCGTAAATTATCGCCACTACCATGGCAGAATTTAATTACCTTCTTAGTCCCCAATTATTATGGTAATCCGGTGGATTTTAATTATCATATTATCCGTGGAAAATTCAGGACTATCTTTGAAAAATATGGATGGAAGTTACCTCTATGTCATCCTAAAAGAGGTGTACTGCAGGACAATTATAATGAGCATTGTGCTTATATTGGTATCTTACCACTGCTCTTAGCAATTCTCGCCATATTTTTAAAGAGAAACAAGAATACTGTTTTTTGGGGCTCCTTTACATTAATTTCTTTACTCCTTACCCTTGGCACACCTATATATTATCTCCTTTACCGTGGTATTCCCGGCTATGATAAACTAATTATCAGTCGGCTTATCTTTCTTTATACCTTTGGCGTAACGACATTAGTCGCTTTAACCTGCCAGTATCTTTTTGATTTACCAAAACGATTTAAGGTATATGCCGGGGGTATTGTTTTATTGTGTGGGACAATAACTTTGATTAGCCTTTATTTAGGTAAATGGGTAGCTGTTCATTCCACCCCCTTACCCCCGCCAGCGGGGGATATTATCACCCCCTTATCCACACCAGCGGGGGATATTGTTCAGCATTTCAGCTTGCTAAATTCAGACTTCCTCACACCGGTTTTATTACTTTTATGTAGCGGAATAATCTTTTTGAGCATTAATAGAGTTAGAAGTTCTGTGATTAAGATGGCTATTTTGGTGATAGTTGTTTTTGACCTGTTTTATTTTGGGTTAAGGTATAACCCCTTTATTCCAAAACAGGAATTATATCTTAGTCCACCACCATTGAGTTTTTTAGCCGATAAGATAAAGAATGATGGGGAAAAGAGCAGGATTTTAGCCTTTGAGCATCTTCTGCCGGTAAGTATAAATATAGCCTATGGCTTTGAGACCGCTGAAGGTTATGACGGTATGTATCCTAAAAGATATGATGAATTTATGAATTTGGTTGACCCTTACTCATCCGGCTGGGAAAATGTAAAGGAATTACATTACTTCGCCAATCGTAAGCTGTTATGCCTGCTTAACACTAAATATCTCATTACCTCTGAAAAAATAGCGGCATCTAATCTAAAATGTATCTTTGATGATGGTAAGGTAAAAATCTATGAGGATTTGTATGCATTACCAAGGGCATGGGTAACTTCAGAGGCTAAAGTAATCAAGACAAAAGAGGAAATATTTAAAGAATTACTAAATCCGGACTTTGACCCAAAAAAGACCGTTATCCTTGAAGAAAATCCCAAAATTCAAAATTCAAAATTCAAAATTCGAAATTCGAAATTCGAAAATTTGGACCCCGAAATTCTTGATTATCAGCCGGAAAAAGTAACCATCAAGACGACTCTTAACCAAAGTGGTTTTCTCGTGTTATCCGATACCTATTATCCCGGCTGGCAGGTGTTTGTAGATGGAAAAAGGGAGAAACTGTATTGTGCCGATTATATCCTTCGGGCGGTATATCTCACGCAAGGTGAGCATTTAGTAGAATTTAGATACTCACCACTATCCTTTAAAATCGGTAGCATTATATCTATAGCTACCTTGATAATAATATTTATTATTATAGGTCATATATGTCTTATAAGACCTATTAAAAAAGGAGGAATATTATGACTGAAATAATCTCTCTTGTCCGGATGGAAACAGGACAAACAGGGAAGATAGTAGAAATTCATGGAAAACAAGGTACAATTTCCAAAATGGGGATGCTGGGTATTAGAATTGGGGAAGAGATTAAAAAATCACATCAGCAATTCATGAAAGGGCCGGTGGTAGTTAAAATTGGTAAAAGTGAGGTAGCCATTGGCTTTGGGATGGCAACAAAGGTAGTGGTTGCAGTAGAAGAGGAGGCAGTTGATGAAAATACTTCTAATGGGTAATCCAAATGTAGGTAAGAGTGTAGTTTTCTCAAGACTTACCGGGGTGCATGTTATTGCCTCCAATTATCCGGGAACTACGGTTGAATTTACTAAAGGAATTATGCACCTGCCGGAGGAATTAGGTTTTAAAGGGGAGACGGCAGAGGTTATTGATGTGCCGGGGGTATATACATTAGAACCTGTTTCAAAGGCTGAAGAAGTTGCTGTGGAAATGCTGAAAGAGTGGGAAGCGGGGAATGTGATTATCAATATCGTCAATAGCACAAACTTAGAAAGGAGTTTAAACCTTACACTTGCATTGCTTAAAAAGAAGGTCCCGATGATTGTCGCCCTCAATCTCTGGGATGAGGCAAAACATACCGGGATAAAGATTGATGTGGCAAAACTTGAAGAAATTCTTGGAGTTCCTTGTATTCCTACCTGTGCCATAACCGGTGAAGGATTTAATGAATTGGTCTCCAGGATAAAGGAGGCAAAATCAGGTGAATATGAGTATGAGGAAGAAGAGAGATGGCATGAGGTGGGAAAGATTACAACTAAGGTAGAGGAAGTAACCCACCGCCACCATAAATTTAGAGAAAGGATAGCGGATGCCTCCATATCTTCCCGGACAGGTATCCCTATCGCCCTGCTCGTCCTTTTTACTACCTTCACGGTGATAAGATTTATTGGTGAAGGGTTGATTAATTATGTGTTCACGCCACTCTTTGATAATTTATGGACACCTTTGATATTGAGGCTATCAAACATCTTCAGTGGTAACGGACTTATCCATGATATCCTCATCGGCAGGTTGATAGACGGCAAGATAAATTACAATGAATCCTTTGGACTGCTTACTACAGGATTTTTTATCGAGTTTGGGGTAATATTTCCTTATGTGGTTGCCTTTTACATCGTTCTTTCTTTTCTGGAAGATTCAGGCTATTTGCCGAGATTGGCGGTATTGGTAGATAATATTTTCCATCGGCTGGGTCTGCACGGCATGGCGATAATTCCTATGATGCTGGGTTTGGGGTGTAATGTTCCCGGGGCATTATCTCTCAGGATTTTAGAAACAAAACGAGAGAGATTTATTGCCGCAGTTTTAATGTCCATTGCTGTCCCTTGCATGGCAAAAACCGCTATGATAGTTGCCTTAATGGGAAAATATGGAGTTGCAGGATTAACCATAGTTTTCGGGACGCTATCGGTAGTTTGGATTAGCCTGGGGATTTTACTAAACAGGGTGATGAAAGGTGAATCTATGGAGATATTCCTTGAGATACCTCCTTACCGCCTCCCTTGCTTTCAATTGCTTGTAAAGAAAATCAGGATGAGGCTCATCTGGTTTATTCAAGAAGCAACACCATGGTTATTGCTTGGGGTATTCATTGCCAATATTTTATACACACTGGGAATAATTGATTTTCTCGGAAGATACACTGCCCCAATAATTGCAGGGGTTTTAGGGCTACCAAAAGAAACCGCCGGAGCACTCTTGATAGGATTGCTGCGCAAAGATGTAGCCGTAGGTATGCTTATTCCTCTTGATTTAACCTTTCGTCAAATGGTAGTAGCCGGTACCGTCTTAAGCATGTATTTTCCCTGTGTAGCTACTTTTAGTGTCTTAGTCAAGGAATTAGGAGTATTGGCTATGCTCAAGGCAGGAGGGATTATGATTGTTTCTACACTGCTGGTAGGGGGGATACTTAATTTGGTGCTGGGCTACCTATTTTAAAAGGGGGTACTTTTTTAGTTGACATTTTCAGCCTTATAGGATATAATAAGTCCCATAAGACCTATATCCTAAGATTCAGGAGGATTTATAAATTTAATGAAAAGGACAAAAATCGTTTGCACTATTGGTCCTGCAAGTAGTTCTCATAAGATATTAAAAGAATTAGCTGAAGCAGGGATGGATGTTGTGAGATTAAATTTTTCACATGGGACGCATAAAGAACATCTTGAGGTGATAAGAAATATTCGAAGAATATCGGCTGAGATTAATAAACCCATAGGTATTCTACAGGATTTAGCCGGACCTAAAATTAGAATAGGAAGTATAAAAAAAGGGACTGTCCTGAAGGAAGGTTTTGTCTTTACCTTAACCACTAAGGAGATTGAGGGGGATGAAAATACTGCCTCTATCCCCTATCAACAACTCATCAAAGAGATAAATACAGGTGACCCAATATTTATTGATGATGGCAGAATAAAACTAAAGGTTATCAGGCACGATATGGGGAAGGTTGTTTGCCAGGTGGTCAGAGGTGGTGAGTTAAAATCACACAAAGGTGTAAATTTTCCGCAAACTAAACTTTCGATACCTTCACTTACTCCAAAGGATATAGAGGATTTGAATTTTGGTATTGAAGAGGGGGTGGATTTAATAGGCCTGTCTTTTGTCCGATGCGTAGAGGATATTAAAGGTTTGCAAAAACTATTAAAAGAAAGAAGAATCCCTATTATTGCCAAGATTGAAAAGAAAGAGGCGGTTGAAAATATAAGTGAAATACTCAAAGTAGCAGATGGAATAATGGTGGCAAGGGGCGACTTAGGAGTGGAGACATCATTGGCGAAGGTACCATTAGTGCAAAAGGGGGCAATATTAGAGGCAAATTTATTTGGTAAACCCGTTATTACCGCTACACAGATGTTGGAATCTATGGTAGAAGAAGATATCCCCACCCGGGCAGAGGTAACCGATATTGCCAATGCTATCTTTGATTCGACAGATGCCCTAATGTTATCAGCGGAAACAGCCATAGGGAAATATCCTGTCCAATGTGTTAAAACAATGGTAGAGATTGCTCTGGAGGCAGAGCAGGCGTTAGAGTATGAGGCTATATTAAAAGATAAGATAGAATTACGACGACTAAATACTACTGAGGCTATTGGCTTTGCTACAGCTCAAATGGCTATGGACTTAGGCGTATCAGCTATTATTACCTGCACACAGTCGGGGATGACGGCAAGGATGATTGCTAAATACAGACCTTCAGTGCCAATAATAGCGGTTAGTCCATCCATAGACACAGTCCGACAATTAACCCTTAGCTGGGGTGTTTATCCTGTTAAGTCGGAACAATTTGATAATACGGATGATATGATAGGAAAAGCAATTGAGACGGCTAAATCTACCGGTATATTTCGTTCTGGAGATAAAGTAATTATTACCGGTGGTGTGCCGGTAGGTGTCCCAAACACCACTAATTTTTTACAGGTAGTTGTTGTATAGGTCCTATATGTCTTATATGTCCTATATGTCCTATTCTTAAAGTCTTAGGAGGAGAAAATGCTAAAAAAAGGTATCTTAGTTATTCTTTGGTCTGCAATCTTTCTTGTTGGTTGTGTCCATACACCTTTTTATTACTGGAGTTTAGAGGCACAAAAAGGCGTTTATCATAAGATGGAAAAAGGACAAACGCTTTGGCGAATTGCAAAAACTTATGGTGTCTCTGTAGAAGAACTTATTAGAATGAATAAAATTGAAGACATCACCGGTATAAAAATAGGTCAGCAAATATTCATTCCAGGGGCAACAGAGGTATTAAATGTAGATGTCTATATTCCACCTAAAATTGTAGATGTATGTATTCCTTCTACATCTAAAGAAGAATATATTCCTCCTGCAGCCCTTTCAATATCAGAACAGAATCTATTTATCAGTCCTGTAGAAGGTAAAATTATCTCATACTTTGGCATCCGGGGCAATTCAATGCACAATGGAATAGACATTAAGGCGGAGATAGGTACTCTAATAAAAGCCGCCGCAGATGGAGTAGTAACTTATAGTAATGGTACCTATCGAGGATATGGGAATGCCATCATCATTACTAGTGAAAATGAGATTACAACCGTCTATGCTCATAATTCGGTAAATTTAGTCCATGAAGGACAGCGGGTTAAGCAAGGAGAGATAATTGGTAAAGTAGGGCAGACAGGAAATGCGACAACCCCTCATCTCCATTTTGAGGTCTGGAAAGGGCTTATAGCTCAAGACCCTTATAGTTATCTACCGTAATATAAAGATTTTTTAGGTAAAAATGCAAAAAACACTGTTAGCTAAAATTTAAAAGTGGACTATTTAAGATTTAAAAGTGGACTAAATTTAGTTCTTCGTTTTTGATTTGCTGTACTCCAGTTAATCTATCTTTATACCAAAATCTGATTTCTGTCAGACATGAGTTTTTATTAG
>JBDRHR010000247.1:0-24160 GCA_043816605.1 Nitrospirota bacterium | reverse complement strand
TAAAGAAAGCTAACAATTAAAATAATCATTTGAGAGGAAGTAATAAGTGTATACTCAAAGGGTATTTTCTGGATAAAGAAGAAAAAAATGAGCTTTAAGAAAGTTGAATTTGTATTAAAATCCTCTTAATGAGTGGAATTTGCTCTTTAGGTTATCATAGAGGAACAAAGAGAAAATCTTCTAATTGTAAGTGTCAAATTTAGGATGTATGACTAAAATTCCTTTCCCTTCTTCTACTATTACTTCTTGGTGAGGTAAAAACCCACATTTTTTATATATCCCTTCAGGAAGGTAAACCTTTTGTTCCTCTCTTTTTTCTAAAATTAATCTGTCCATAAATTGACACTCCCTTCATTTAGTTTTTTGCATCATTCCAAGAATTTCTTTAACAAATCTATCAAATATTGCAAGTGCACCTTGAGGTCAGACCTCAAGACAGAACTCATTCTTTAGCTAACTGATACAGAAAAGGAGTATCCACTGCAATTAGCTTTCCTTCCACAACAATACCGTAAAGCGATTTATTCTCTTTAATGAGTTTAGGGAAGATATCGTTGCCAAAATCTGCTAAATAGTAAGATGGGATATAGTCAAAAATCTCGGGATTAAATACATAAATTCCTGCGTTGACTAAATGACTCACAACATCCTGTTGCTTTGGCTTTTCTATAAATCTAATAATCCTATTTTGCTTATTTATCTGGGCAATTCCACTTAAACTAACATCTTCTTTCTCATATAAAACGATGGTTGCCAATCCTTTCTTTTTATGATGAAAGGCAATAATTTTGCTTAAATCATAATCAAAATAATTATCTCCATAAATAACTATAAATTGTGATGAACCGATGTATTTTCCAAGGTTTTTAACTCCACCTGCTGTGCCTAAAATCTCCGGCTCAAAACTGTATGTAATATTAACCCCAAACTGATGCCCATCCCCAAAATACCCTTGAATAATATGAGGCAGATGGTGCAGATTAATATAAATTTCCTCAATACCATAGAATTTTAATCGTTGAATTATGTGTTCAAGAATTGGTTTGCCATCAATTGGCACCATAGGTTTCGGTATAGAATCCACCACGGATTTTAGTCTTGTACCTTTACCTGCCGCAAGAACTATTGCCTTCATTATTTAACCTTGTTGTCCAGGAATTTCAATAATCCCAGATTATGTATTAACCACGAATAAACACGAATTAACTCTAATAAAATCAAAGAGATAAAAGTTTATAAAATTTCACTTTTTAGGTGAATTAATTTACATTAGCACCTTCGTTAAAGATTAAGATTATTCGTGCCCATTCGTGTAATTCGTGGTTTATTCACGCATTATTTGGCTTAATTTCTCAGCATCTTGATTATATGCTTTGTCAAACTGTCCTTGATTTCTCTATGTCTCGGGACTGGTTGCGACATCATTATATTTGGATTTTGGTACCAATCATGCTTCCCGCCGTGACGGATAAGGACACATCCCATATCAAGAAGTTGTCTGATTAGTTCTTGCCTTTTCATGCTATCTTAAGTTCCGCCATTCTACGAACAAATGGAATAGTACCACTACTCACTTCCTTGTAGATATCGATCAGATTTTCCTCAAGCTCTTCTATTGCCTTACCTTGTGTCATGTAATCAGGATACTGCTCCAGATAGCCAACCACCATATCATCTTCTTTGTAATAGATATATTTCATCTTTTCCAAAATAATTATCTCCCTAATCAACTATAACTTCAGAGGAACCAATTCTTTAACCTTGTTAAACTACCTTTTCCTTAATATACTCAATAGACCTTTTTAAGCCCTCTTCTACTTCTATTTTTGGCTTCCAGCCTAAGGCAATAGAGTCTGATATGTCTGCCAGGGTTATTTCTGCCTCCCCGGGTAATTCATCTTTATATATCGGTTTAAGTCCTGAATTCAATATTCCTTCAATTAACTCAAAAACCTCATTCACAGAATAATTTACGCCGGAACCAATATTATAAACTTTACCATCGGTTTTTGAATCTTGCATCGCTAAAAGGTGAAACTCATTAACATCGTCCACATAAATAAAGTCTCGCCGTTTTTCACCAGTGCCATAAATCACAGGTTGTTCACCTTTTAGCATCTTAATAATAAAACCGCTCATAACCGGAGGAACGACTCTGCGCCAATCCTGAACAGGTCCATAGACATTAAAATACCGTAAAATGGTAATATTCATCTGCCACAGATTTTGATAAGTGCGGCAGAAGCCGGCACCCGCCGACTTACTTACCGCATAAGTGCCAAGAGGACAAGTTTTATCCACTTTTGATGGAAAATAAGCTACCCCTTCATACTCCGCCGATGTATCCGCATAGATAAATTTGCGAACCTTTGCCTGCCTTGACGCCTCTAAAACATTTACTGTCCCGGTAACATTAATATCGCTGGTTTCTAATGGATTGTTCAGGCAATCAATCAAACAGTTCTTTGCGGCTAAGTGGAAAACGGTATCCATCCCTTCAAAGAAAGGATAAATCCCTTTATTCCTTATGTCTAACTGTTGGAAATCAACCCCTGAAGGGATATTTTCCAAAGTCCCGGCAGAAAGATTGTCAATGCCAACAACCTCAAACCCTTTATCTAATAACATTTTGGCTAAATTACTTCCAATAAAGCCTGCTACACCTGTAATTAATACCTTTGTTCTCATCTTTTAATGATAACACAAAATAAAATTATTTGCAAGAAGTTTTTTCTTCATTTAATATCTGTTGGTATAATTCTACCATTTTCGATGTTACTATATCAAGGTCATATTTACACTCAGCATACTTCCTTATCCTTTGAGAATCATATTTCTGAGGATTATCCAATATATATTTAATTGCCTCAAATAAAGCGTTTTCATCCCCGGGCTGAATAAGTATCCCTGTATCTTTGGTCAGAATATCCTCTGGCCCACCACAATAGGTAGAAACTACCGGCTTACCACAGGCAAGTGCCTCAATGACTACCACACCAAAACTTTCGGCAAAGCTTGGAAGGACAAACAAATCACAATCTTGCATGTATTCAGCTACCTCTTCGTTTGGTCGTGCACCTAAGAAGTTTACATATTTTTCTAAACGCAATTCCCTAACCTGTTCTTTTACATCCTCTCTTAACTCCCCATCCCCAATTACATCTAAAATAATATTATAGCCTGCCTCGGTTAATCTTTTAACAACATTTATCAATGGCACTATTCCCTTACGAGGTATTAAAAGCCCTACAAACAGAAGCTTTTTAGGAAATTGTTCAATAGGTCTTATATTTAATTTAAATTTACTTAAGTCCACTCCCTTTTGGAGAACTACTGTTTTCTCATCTTTTACTCCCCCTGCACAAATCTTCTTTCTTTGAGCGTTTGTTTCACATATAACCTTCTTTGAATTAGCAATCGCATATAATATTTGTGGTCTGCAAAAAGGGGATTCCATCATACTTGTAAAGTAACTCATACCCTCAATGATAACCACAGGTTTTTTTAGCCATTTTCCAATAAGCACTGCGGCAAAACCATCCGGATAACTAAAATATGTATGAATAATATCAAAATCAAAACCTGCCTTCTTTATTTTAAGAACCGTAAAAATAGACCCTAAAAAATAAAATATCCCACCTAAAGGAAATCTACGGTAGGGAAGCCAGAAATATCTCGGATAATAAACCTCAATACCATTCCTTACCTGAAATTTAGGCACTAATCTCTTTTTATACCAACTTTTAAAGCATTTGATAGGAGGAAAATAAGATTTTGGTGAAATAACCTTAATTTCACACTTTTTACTAAAAAACTTCGCCTGCTCTTCAATAGGAATTTGCATTGTTGGCTCAACATCATTTGGATAAAGGCGAGAAAGGATTAAAACCTTCATTCTCCTATTTACCTCTTCCTTTCTTTAATAAAACTTCATAAACTTTAATTGTCCCCTCGGCCATACTCTCTAAACTAAACCGACTAACTATCTTTTCCCGTGCTTTTTTACCTATATTTTCTGCTAATTTTTTATCTTTCAGTACCCTGATAATTTCTTGCGTTAAAATCCGGACATCACCAGGTGGGATTAGAATCCCATCTTCATTATGGGTAATCACCGTGGGCACACTACCAAGATTAGAAATTATCACCGGCTTGGCACAAGCCATTGCCTGAAGTATAGTTAAATCATAGCCGTTAACCCTGATAGTCGCATTTACAAATACATCGGCTAAATTATAAAATAGTGGTAACTCCTCATAAGGCACAAGTCCGGCAATGATAATATTTTTCCTTAGTCCTAATCTGTCAATCAATATCTCTAAATCCTTTCGATAATCTCCATCACCTACGATGATTAATTTAGCCTCAGGGATACTGTTAAGGATAGCAGGCATAGCCATGATAATGTTTTGAATCCCTTTTTCTTTAGTCAGCCTGGCCACACCTAAAATAACCTTATCTGCTTGAGTTATCTTGTATTTCTCCATTAATTCGGTACTGCTTGCAGGGGCAAACAACCGTGTATCAATGCCATTATAAACCACAAATAAATCGCTATCCTTAGTTTGATAAAGTATCTTTATTCGTTTTATCTGTTCATTACTGGTAGCAATAATGGCATCCGCTCTCATAAGAGCTCTACGAGATACAAAGGAATAACTATAAATATGATATGAAATCCTACGCAGAGATAAAAAGGCATTTCGTATATCTTTATAGGAGGAAAGTAATACACCCCAGGCAGATTTTATTTCATCAAGGGTTGTTCCATGTAAAGAAATTACTGTGGGGATATTGTATTTTCTATTTAACCCCTTCAGGAGAAAAGGTATTCCTCCACCACTTTGACCATGAACGACATCAAACCTTTTTAAGGTATGTAATCTAATAAATTCTTCTACACTTCTTCTACACCAGGACCATGAGTATTTACCAGGGATTGTCCCCTTTGTATAATATATTTCTATGCCATCGACAACTTCGTATTCCTTACCTTGTGGATGTTGGGTAGTAATCATGGTTACCTCATGACCTTTTTGGACAAGCCCTTGACAAATCATCATCGTATGGTCTTCTAATCCACCTTTAGCATGTGCCGGTATAGAGCGGGCTAACATACAAATTCTCATCTTTTTACTCCCAAATTGTAAGTGTTCAGCCAGTTACAAAAACAACTGTAAATTGTAAAATGGATAATAAAAAATTAAAAAGTTAGTCTTGTGCTTTGGCAGTAAGAACCAATTTCTACCCTCTCATTTTACATTTTCCATTTTACAGTACCCATTTTACAGTTCTTCTTCCTTTAGCTTGTACTACCCTGAACCCTTACTAATAAAAACACAATAGGGTTAAGGGATAAAGAAAAACCTTTTTCTTATCCCTTAACCCTTTTTGTCAGTAAAATAGTTTCAATCCACTCTCAAGTAAGTTATCAACTCGATGAGTTACAAACTCGTTAAGTTTTAAACTGCATCCTTTAGAGCCTCACCAGCTTTAAATACCGGTATATTCTTAGCCGCTATTTTGAGTGTTGCTCCGGTACGAGGATTTCTACCTTCTCTGGCAGCTCGTTTCTTTACTGAAAAGCTACCAAAACCAATCAGTTGAACCTTATCACCATCTGCTAACGCATCTTTAATACCATCTAAAACCGCTTCCACTGCCTCTGCTGCTTTCTTTTTTGTTAAACCTATTTCTGCTACCGCATTAACTAAATCAGACTTAGTCATTTCCTATTCACCTCCTTTTATATTAAAGATTTATAGGTCTTATGAGACTTATATGACTTATTCTTTCTTCCTAATACCTGTTACACTAACTCTTCTTCTTTCCCGGCAGACCTTAACATTAAATCGGCAACTGCCTGTTTGGGATTTTTCCTTTCAAAAAGTACCTGATAAACCTCATTGGTAATAGGAAGTTCAATATTTACTTTATGAGCTAATTCTTTAGCGGCTTTAGTTGTGGGAACGCCTTCTGCCACCATCACCATTGAAGATAAAACATCCTCAAGAGACATCCCCTTCCCTATCATTTCCCCTAAATGTCTATTCCGACTATGCTTGCTTGTACAGGTTACGACTAAATCTCCCAGTCCACTTAAACCTAAAAATGTAGATTCCCTGGCACCTAATATTTTTCCCACTCGAATAATTTCAACTAACCCTCTGGTGATGAGTGCCGCCTTTGTATTATCCCCTAATCCAAGTCCATCTGAAATACCTGCGGCTATCGCTATAATATTCTTTAATGCCCCACCTAATTCTACTCCAATTAAATCTGTATTTGTATATACCCTTAAATATGGTGCCAGAAATAATTCCTGAATAAATCCGGCGGTCTTTTCATCTTTGGCTGAGGCAACTATCGCTGTTGGGAGTTTTCTACTTACCTCTTCTGCATGAGAAGGTCCTGAGATAACACCAACCTTTGCCTCCTGTGGAAGATATTCACTTATTACCTGTGAAACGCGTTTCAGCGTCGCAATTTCTAAACCTTTTACCGCAGAAACAATAACTACCTCACCGTCAATCATTGGAACTATTCGTTTAACTACATCTCTTACTACTTGCGAAGGAAGAACAACAACTATTACCTCTGCTTCTTTTACTACATCTTCTAAAGATGTGGTGAACTCAATTTCGTTTGGAATGAAAACACCTGGTAAAAATCGGACATTCTCTCCCTTTGCCTTTATTAATTCTACCTGCTCTGCCGAAAATTCCCATATTTTAACATAAAAACCTTTTTCACAGAGTAAGATAGCTAATGTTGTTCCCCAGGAACCACCGCCTAATACCCCAATTTTCACCATCGGTGTTTATAATACCATATTCTCTTGAAAAATGCAAGCATTTTTTTACATAAATTAATAAAAAATTGTGGTAAACATTAGGATTTTTCTATTTTAGTATTAAATTTATGTTCTTGACCGATTATAAGTCTTTTAATATTAGGGATATGCTTTATAATAATAAGCAAAGAGACTACTGCGCCAAAGATTATTATTACCCTTTCCCCTTTAAAGAAAAAAAGCAATGGTGGCAAAAGAAACGCACCTATGATTGAACCTAAGGAGATATATTTGGATATAGCTACCACTAAGATAAATATCACTAAAATAATCAAAATAGGCACAGGTGCTAATCCAAGAAATACACCCAGCCCTGTGGCTACCCCTTTACCTCCCTTAAATTTAAGGAATACTGTCCAAACATGTCCGCTAATAGCCCCTAACCCAGCCACAATCATAGTTAGAATATCGTATCCAAGATAATGAACCAGACAAACCGGTAAAAACCCCTTCAGAATGTCGATAATCAAAACACTAATGCCGGCTGTTTTTCCTACGGCTCTATAAACATTACTTGCACCGACATTACCACTGCCGATTGTTCGTATATCCACCTTGCCAAAAATCCTGCCCACAAGATATGCCGTAGGTATTGAACCTATTAAATAACTCATAATTATTATTAATATTATCTCCATCCTTAATCTTTATCCTCAATTTTTAATTGTAACTACTCAGTTGATCTCTTCGAAAGCCACAGATTCACAGATTAAAAAATTATTCTTTTTGTTATTAATGAGTTTTCACCAAACTTTACAATTAGCCCTAATGAACATTCCTTTTCTGAATATTTCATACTTTTAATCTGTGAATCTGTGGCATCTTATTTTTGCTACTGAGTAGTTACTTTTAATTTTTAATTTCCTTCTTTGCCCCGACAACCAACATCTCCCCTAAATTCAGGTTGTTAAATAATCTTAACATTATTCTTCTCCCTAATCCCCTTATTTGTCTAAATAATCCCAAGGGAATTTGGTAATCATAATACCGTCTCAGGTATGTTTTTGTTTGAAGATGGACTACCTTAAAATCAGTTAATTCTAAAATACGCTTAATAGTGGGTATTGAGAACGAAAACAAGTGCTCAGGTATTAAATATATCTCTTGAAATCTTTTATTCCAGAGTTTAGTATGAATACTTTTTGAATTGGGGGTAGTAATAAAAATTAATCCACCAGGTTTTAATATTCGATACACCTCTTTTAAAAATGCCCTTGGATTTGGGATATGTTCTATTAATTCTATCATCACAATGGCATCAAAATAATCGTTTTGGAAGTTAGCCTCCTCAAGTTTACCTGTGAATACCTTTACCTTTGTTGTTTGTCGAGCATAATCTGATGCCCATGGCGATAATTCTACCCCCTGCGCCTCCCAACCTGAATCTTGAGCTAACTCTAAAAGATATCCCAGAGCACATCCAATCTCAAGTAATCTTCCTTTATCAAGATTTAAATTATTTACTAATTCCACGATGGCTTTTAACCTATAATTCATGACATCATTTTTGCGAGCAATAAAATCGTGATAACCGGCAGGGTGCTGTGAATGAAAATATTGTTCCGGATAAAATTCCTCTATGACATTTTCATCTGGTTGAGGGTCAAGATAAATCAAACCACAATTGGGACATTTTTTAAAAATACACCCCTTTATTATCTTTACTGCCTTATTTTTTGCCTTAAAATTACAAAGTAGACAACCTTTATCCATTACTACTGCTTTGTCCCTCCTCGATTGATTAATCTTTTTCTCCAAATATTAAAATGCAAAAATCAAATATAAAAATTACATATCAAAATGTAAAATTATCTCTTTTCCTTCAGCGTTAAAATACTTGAGGCAAAGATATTTCCCCGTCATTAAGAAACCATTTTTAATTTTAATTTGTCATTTTGCATTTTAATTTTTTATTTTTCATTTCTCTTTTTTATCCATCAATTAAGTAGAGACAGAGCACTACCTTCTTTCTAATTCTATTTGTAATAATTTGTCTCTGGTTGATTGTAATCCCAGAACAGATTCCTGACAATAGGTTAATATCTCTTCAAAGAAGATTTTGCATCCTTTAATTCTAACATTCAGGTCAGTGCTTAAATTATATTTTTCCATGCGATATAATAATGATTCTAAGTTCCAACTACCAAGTTTTAGTAATCCTTTATGATTTTCAATTATACGCTGATATAGAATACCTATTTCCTTTAATATCTTATTTGTTCTTTTATCTATCTGGTTATTATTTGATATTATTTCAAGTAATTTATTAGTTAACATGACACCTTCTTTACTAATAAATTGCACCTTTTTCCAATCCTTTATTAATACCTCCATTTCTCGCAACAGTGAGGTTAAATTGGGTAAAATATTGAATTTAGATGCGTAATTTATAGTTTGTTTGAAATTAAATGTTTTTTGGCAATACTCTTCAATTGTTTCTTTCAAGGTCATAATCTTAGTTCCTTCTATTTTAGCTCCTCCCTCCGTAGCATCAATACAAAGGACATCCGGCATCTCACTTATCTGATATTCAAACCATTTAATCCATGTCCATGCACCTCTAACCGTTTTCACCTGACCGCCAAAAACATCCTCTACCCAGATAATATCTGCGGTTGGCATTAACTCTTCTATTTCTTTTATCCGTTCTTGTTTTACCCCGGAGGTATAGACCTTATCATCGGTAAAAGCTAAATCCTGTCCAATAAAAATAATGGGATTACATCCACATCTTCTGGCAAGGTCAAATGCCGCGGTTGAAACAGACCCACCAAGTTTAATATCCCCTCGCTTACCTATAAATGCCTCAATCCAGGTCAATAATGGGTGTCCAAAACCACTGACAAATACATTCGGAGCAAAAGAGGTAATCGTCTCAGGATAAACTGCCGGTCCTGAAACTAAATACATATCTGAAACATCAAGGTCTTTTAAATAATAATTATAATTTTTAGTTGAAGCATCTATGGTAACCACAATATCCGGCTTAATCTCACGATTAAACAATGTTCTTAACGCTGTGTCAACACACATAATCAATGCCTTATCTTTAGCATATTTTAAATAGGCAACATTTTTATCAAGTGAAGGTCCTGCTGAAACTATAATTACAGGAATATTTGGAAATTTCCCAAACAAGGTTTTTATAGCCGGGCATTTTATAATAATCGGCAGGTTAGTTAAAATCTGCTCTTGCCAGAGTGAGGCATTACTCATCAGTGTAGCTAAATTCTGACGGGCAACAATACTTGATTCCTCTAATAATTCCTTTACCTTTTTATAATAATCCGGATTTTTAGCTACAGAAGGTTTGTGTTCAGCAACAACTATATCAGGTATCGTATTTACCTTGTAATAATCATCCATTTGATAACGCACCGCATAGGAGGCATCTTCGCCAATGGCAAGTTTAACATTGGATGATTTCAAGATTGGGATTAAATCTATTTTGGGAAGTAATGCCTTGAATGTCTCTATATCCGGGTCAATGACTAATAAAAATGTTTTAATTGGTATTCGCTCTACCAATTCCCGGACATGAGTGCCCACACCAAAACCTAACACTACTAAGGTATTGATATGATTTAATTTAATGTTAGTATCAATTATACTTGTGGATAAAGAGGCAAAATCAACATCTTTAGCCGGAGATACTGTTTCTAATCGTTTGGCTAATCTTGGTTCTCTCTTAGTTAACAATGCCATATTTATATCGAAGTAATTCACTTTGTCTCCTTTGAAAGGAAGAGCAGAAGAGCAGAAGAGCAGAAGGAAGAGCAGAAGAGCAGAAGAGCAGAAGGAAGAAGAAAGAAGGAAGAAGGAAAGAGTCCTATACTATTCTTCCTTCTGCTCTTCTGCTCTTCCTTCTATGACTCTAATTTCTTCAATCTCTCTCTTTGTTTATTCAGGAATTGGAGTTTATCTTCATAGTTTATCTGTTCTAATTTCTGTCCAGGAAGTCTTTTTTTTAAATGTTGGATAAAAGAGAGATTATCTTCTTCTTTACTCGCCTGAATTTTAATAGAATCTATTACATCCTTGTCCGTAATCTCGGTTAATAAATTAATGCTATGGTCGGAAACACCCAGAACTAACAATTTATTGCCAATCTCTATTATTTGAATGTGTTTATTGGGGGTTAAAGGGTGAGTTCCGATAACCTGAACAAGACCTTGTTGTTTTGTAAGCCATCTCTGTCCGCTCAGGAAGAAGCGGAGAACAAAATAGATAAGCCCGGTAATAATTAAGAGTGAAAAAACAGCCTTTAGAATAAGAACAAAAAAGTTGATATTATTACCAGGTAAGCCTAAATCTTGGTTAGTAAGTTTTTTCTCTGTAGTAGTTTCACCTAAATCAATATCTACCAGATGAGCCTGTTGTTTTACGGTTTGCTCAAGTTTTACCGGGTCTTGTTTGAATTCAACCGTTTTTGTTTCACACCATATCTTGGAATCAATAAATATTGTCAAATAAATACTGACTACTATCCATGCGATTTTTGTTTTTAACACATTAATTCTCCTCTGTCAGGTGTGAGGTATCAGGTATCAGGTATCAGGTAAAAAGAGGAGGGAAAAGTTTTTCTCTAATTCCTCCCTTTACCTGACTGCTGACACCTGATACCTATTTTTACTTCAATGATTCAAGTCTTTCTTCCGGAGTAACAATCTCTGTAATTCTAACACCAAAGTTATCGTCAATGACCACAACTCCCCCTTTAGCAATCAATTTACCATTAACCAGAATATCGACGGGTTCTTTAGCCATTTTTTCTAACTCAACAACAGAGCCTGTTCCTAAATCTAATATATTTTTGAGGGTTAATTTTTTCCGTCCAATCTCTACACTTACACTCATAGGAACATCCATCAACATCTTTAAATTTGCGGGTAATTGAGTTGTTTCAGTTGGTGCTAATCGAGCAAATTGAACAGGATGAACCCCTGGAGCAAAAGCAGGTGCCGGCTCTTTAAATACAGGAGCCTCTCCCATGACAGTATTAACTATTGGTTTAGCAATATTTAACGGCAATAGCTGGATTAATTTACCCTGGCTTAAATCTCCTAATGTAAAATTATAATCTACCTCAACCAGTTTGTTTTCTTTGAATATAGGCAAATCCTTTGGAATACCTTTTTTGAAGTCAATAACCTTTATTTTTGGCTGACCTGCGGTAACCGTTTTACCCAGCGAAGAAGACAAAGATGCCGCCGCAGATTCGGTCATTTGTCCTAATGCCTCACCGAGTGCTCCTAAGTATAAATCGTTAATCTCATCAGGGGGAGATGTGCCGTCACCACCCATCATTAAATCTGCAATCATTGCCCCATGTTCTTTTAAAAGGACTACATAAGTAGGGCCTTTAATCCCACCGGAATATTCTACCTCAACAACTATTGCCGAGCCTGAAATATTATCTGTAACCTTCTGTGGAGAAACCTCATTTACTTCAGGTTCTGCAATAGTCACTTGTTTATTTAGTATAGTTGAAAGTGCCGTTGCCGCCGCATTCATAGAAGTGCCGGAAATATCCTTTAATACCCCACCTTCTTCTTTGCTCAACCCTGATACAGGGACTTCTTCTTCTCCATTTTCACCCAAAAGAGCCTCTAATTCTTCTCTTGTAAGTTCATTCCCTCCTATAGCCATTAGATTCCTCGCCTCCTTTTTAGTTGTAGGGATTTAACCCCATATTGTAAGCGTTCAGGTCTGTACAAGATAGAGAATTACGAACTATAAAATGGGTACTGTAAAATGGAAAATGGAAAATGAGAGAGCATCCATTTTAAATTTTTAATTATCCATTTTACAGTTACTTAATATTACAAAATCTTTAACAGACTGAACAGTTACCGCATATTTTAGTAGACCTTCTTTGCAATTAAAAGTACAAGTCCACCCTTCATTGTCTTATGCCAAATAGCTCTATTTATCTTCCGATAAATAGCCCTTATTTGTGGAAATAATTTCTTTGGTACTTCATAGTCCAACCATCTTCTGGGAATACTCAAAGATGTCATTTTTATAATATTAAAACCATTTACATTAAATAATCTTTTCAAGGTATGTTCCGGGAAATTAAAAAGATGTCCTTCTGCGAATAAATAGTTAGTTAAACCTTTTATTCCTCTTGCTTCTGCACCCTGCACATTAGGGATTGTAGCTAAAATCAACCCTTGTTTTTTTAAAATTCGATTAACTTCCTTGAGAATAGTATTAGGACTGGTTACATGTTCTAATACATCCAACATAGTAATCACATCAAAACTTTCAGATTCAAAACCTACCTCTTCTACACTCCCTGCATGGACATCTAAACCCAACTCTTTTTTAGCATATTCTGCGGCATCATTAGAGAACTCTACCCCTTTTGCCTCCCATCCTTGTTTCTTAAGCAATTCAATAAAAAACCCCAACGCACATCCTATATCAAGTACCTTCGGGGTCTTAAGTACATTCGAAATCTGACCTTTAAAGAAATTCAAAACCGGTTCAAATCGATATTTAAGTATATGGTGTTTCCTTCCCGCATATTCTCTAAATCCATACTCTTCATAATAACCCGATGAATAGTAATCCTTTAACTCCTCCTTTGTCGGAATAGGAGTTCGGAACATCAATCCACATTCTTTACATTGAAGGATAGTTGTTGTTCCTATTTCACAAAGTTTTTTAGAAATATTCTCACCACACAAATCACAACTCATATTACCTCATTATCAATTATTAATTGATAATTATATTATATCAGATTATTGGTTATTGTCAAGCATTTTATTTTAGATATCAGGTAATGAGTGGTGGGTAGTGGGTGATAGGCAGTAGGGAAAATAGTTTCCCACAACCCATAACCTGACACCTAACCGCTTACCATAATTTTTCTACTGCCCTTAATACTTCCTCAACACTAATCCTTGACATACAGATATTTTCCCTACATTTATAGAAATGCCCAATTTTATTACATCCGCAACATGGAATTTGACTTTGCACCACAACTGATTTTTCAAGCCAGGGTCTCCATAATTCTACTACTCCGGGACCAAATAAAGCGACTGTAGGAGTCTTTACCGCACAAGCAATGTGCATTGGTCCACTATCGTGTCCGATAAACAGGTGGCTCTTTGAGATTATTGAAGCTAACTGGGATATCGTTATCTTGCCTACCATAGAAATAATCGCTTTATCCTTTCTATCCTCAGGGCTAACTAATGATAAGATTTGATTGCCCTTTTCAATATCCTCTTTGGAACCCAATAGAATAATTTTAGCCTCAACGAGGCAAGCCTCTTTTTTTAAAAGTTCGTTAATCAACGAGGAAAATTTTTCACTGTCCCATAATCTTTCTTTTTGTCTCGCCCCAATATGAATTGCAATAATGAGGCTTGCCTCGTTAAGGTTGTGACTCTTTCCAAATCCTTTTAAAACCTCTTCTGCGAATTTATCGTCTTGAACAGATGGGAAAATTTTTAGGTCTCTATCCTTTAAAGGTATATTCAGGATGGTTAAAAACTGCTCGTAAAACTCCTTCATGTGAATATCATGGTTAAACGGAATACCTGAAGTATAGAGACCTCCAGAGCCATCCAGATTAAAACCTAACCGTAGCGAGGCAAGCCTCAACGAGGCAAACCTCTTTACTCCAACTGCATTAAATCCTATTCTTTTAGGTGCAAGACTCAATCGGGTCAGCCAGGCAGTCCAATATGTCCCTGATAAATCAATAGCTAAAGCAAAGTTAGTTTTGCGTAACTCTTTAATAAGTCTAATCTTACCGCGTAATCGCCTATCTTGATAAACAATTACCTTGTCAATATACGGGGATTTTTCAGCTAATTCCTTTATCGCCGGGTGGACAATCGCAAAAATCTTTTTTTGAGGAAAATGTTCTCTTATGGCTACTTGAGTTGTAGAACTTAATATAAAATTGCCTATGCCATAAATCTGGATGAACAGGATGTTATTTGATGGGATGGTGGGCGAGCCTTTTGTTTTATGACAACGCTTCGCGAAGCATCGAATACCTTTCAACCTGTCTATAAAAACAAATATAAATCCAATCATTAAAACACAAAAAATTTCTACTTCTACCAGGCAAGCCTGTAATTTTAATATCTTCATGAGGAACTAATCCTTAAATTATCAATTATCAATTATCAATTGTTAATTAATAATTGTAAATTAATACCCCCTATCCTCCAACTCGTTGAACTATTTGTACTGCCATACGGACTCCGATAACCCCTGGCCGACATCTAAATTTAGGTATTTCCTCTGCATACATCATCAGAACATCCTCCACCTTACCATTTAATCTAACCACATCACCTTCTTTCAGTTCTAACATATCCCGCATAGTTACTTCAGTTCTACCTAACTCCACAACTAAAGGGATAGTTACATTTCCTACCGCCTTTCGCATTCTTATGATATCTTCTGAAGAAACAGATTGTTCATTACCTCCTGGTAATGAAGATTCTCCTTCACCTGTAAATTTTGAAAGTATTGGTTCTATCATTAGAAGAGGCAGGCATAAAGTCATATTTCCTGTTGTTTCACCTGCTTTTACCTCTACAGTTCCAATGATTACTGTTTCTTTAGGAGAGGTAATTTGAGCAAATTGTGGATTTGATTCAATCTTTTTCAAGACAGGATTTAATTCTATTACATTTGCCCATGCAGTTTTTAAGCTTTTAGCCAAATCTGTAACAATATTTTCTACCACCTCTAATTCAATATCTGTTAATCCTCGTGTAAGTGAAACAATCTCCCCTTTACCACCTAATAATCTATCTATAAAATTAAATATCAAATTAGGGCTTATTTCAATTAATGACAGACCTTTCAATGGGCTTATATCTATTATTCCTATTAAAGTGGGGACTTGAATAGTCTTTACAAAATCTGCATAAGGTGATTGAGTTACGGATAAAATGCGTGTTTGAACAGTAGCAGCTAATTTAGCAGATAAAGAAGAGGCTACCTTTTGGGAAAATGCATCAAATATTATCTGGAGGGAAGCAACTTTATCATGGCTGACATCTTTAGTCTTTCTAAAATCATATTCTACAATATCTTTTGCAAGATATTCATCTTTTGCTTTTGTAGGCATTTTTTCTCCTGTCCTGTAATAGGACTAATAAAACTATAGTGAACGACAAAAATAAGTAGACATGATTTAACAAAATCAAATATCAAATATTAAAATGCAAAATTACAAATTAAAAATCAAATATGAGTTTAAATTAAGTGTAGAAGGTGAATTTTTGCATTTTGATATGTATCTTTGATATTTGCTTTTTGATATTTGATATTATTTTATGGTAACTTTATTCTGTCGTTCACTATAATAGGACATATAGTTACGGCTATTGCACAATTATCTGAAAGTGAATATCTTCAATCTTTCCCTCTCGTAAAATATCATTAAGTGCCTTTTTAATTTCATCTTTTAATGCCTTTTTCCCCTCTACAGTACCTACTTCCATTGTTTTACCTATCAAAATAGTATTAATAATATCCTTAATTTGAGATTCTCGTTCCCCTAACTCTGCGGATAACATATCATATTTCTCCGCATCATAATACAGGTTCACATCTGTTATTTTACCATAATGAGCCTCTTCCGGGTCAGATAATCTGGCGACATAGTTACCAATTTCATAAACATGAAGAGGTTCTGGAGGAAGTTCTTTTTCATGAACTACCTCTGGGTCAAATTCTAATTCAGGTGGTTTTGCTTGTTTCTTAGCCACTATTGAGCTAACAACAACGACAATCAAGATTAAGACAATAGCCCCAATAGCTATCATCAATATCTTGATTAATCCTCCTTTAGGTTTAGCTCCTTCAGCCCCTTCTTTTGCTTCTCCTTCTGCAGGGACTTCTTTATCCTTTTCTTCTTCTGCCATGGTAGATTACTCCTTTAGGTCATTATAGAACATATATGTCCTATAATATCTGCTTTAATCTTCATTCCCCCACATCCCAAGTTTTTGCCGATACTCTATAATTCTTGAAATCATGGTTTCAACATCTTCTCGAACAATATATTTAGAACCATTGGTAAGAGTTATCACCGTATCAGGAGTAGCTTCAAAATTTTCAATTTGATGGGGATTAATAAAAAACTCCCCTCTATTAAGTCGAGTTACTTTAATCATTTAACACCATTAAAAAATTTAAATCCGCAGATTTCACAGATTTTCACAGATTTTTTACTTTTTTCCTCTAAGCCCTATATGACCTATAAGTCTTATAGGTCATATAGTATCTGTGTCATCTGCATAATCTGCGGATTATTATTAAAATTATAGTCTCTTCATCGCAATAATATCAATAAACATCTGGTCTGCGGTAGTTACAGTTCTTGAATTAGCCTGGAATGCCCGTTGGGCAACAATCATATCAGCAAATTCTTGAACTAAATCGACATTTGATGACTCTAATTGTTTTGGAGCAATAACACCTCTTCCATCTAATCCTGGGCTACCTATAGAAGGAGAACCAGAATTAACAGTTTCAGCGAAGGTAGTACCATCAAGTTTAGTTAATCCACTCGGATTATCAAAATTAGCTAAGGCTATTTGAGCTATATCTTGAGTCTGCCCATTAGTGTATTTAGCAATAACCACTCCTTCAGAATTTATCTTTGTCTCTGCTTCCATAAGTTCTCCAATACCATATCCATCTTGAGTAGCTACCTTTACCGTAGATGGGCTAGATGATAGTTGAACTACTTGCTTGAATTCAGGTGAAATTTTACTTGGATCTGCTCCTTCTTCCGGAGGTGGTGCTCCTCCCATTTCAGGTGGAGTAGGAGTAGCTGGTGGGTCAAAATATATCCCTTTATATCTTAACCCGGGGGTTAATGGATCAGACGGTGATTCAAAGATTTTTGAATTATCTCTATCAAGCAACCCCGTACCTGTAAAGGCTAATATCCCATATCCGGATATCTTTTCCCTTTCTACCGGGTTCATTACAGACCACAGCCATTTATTATAACTTAATCTCTCAAACAAAAAGTTGACTTTCTGTGGATTCCCAAAGGCATCATAAATATCTTGTGGTGCAGAAGATTGGTATTCGGATGTAAGTTTTAACTTAGTTGTAACTTTATCTCCTGAATATGCTAATTGAGGGATAGCATTACTTGGATAACTGGTCTCAGAGGTATTTGGTGTAAAGGCAATATCAGCAGGACCTTCATTCCCATTAGGAATAAAGACATCCACTGCCTGTGGGAAAATCTTCCGATAATCAACTGTTACCTGACCCGAACCTAAAGTACCTGGATTTTCACATTCCCATACGCCTGCATTATCATAGTATTTTGACCCTGCGTTGGGTTGTAAAAGAATACGGTCTACACCATTACTACCCATATTATCCTCAAATATCCAATCTGACCTTGAAATAATTCTACCATCTACTTTAACACTTAAAGTAGTCTCATCCACATCCGGATTATCTAAATCAAAGGCATTTAATCTGCTATAACTAACTAAGTAACTCAAGCCTGCCGGTATAGTTGAATTAAGTGGGTCTAATATTTGTATTTGGTCTCTTCCTCCATCACCTGCGCCATTTTTAAATACCCATGAAGCTTTACTTAGCGTCTCATTACCAGCGGTAATCATTCTGACTGTAACAGTTGACTTATCCACATCAGCATTATTTAAGGTAATGAGAGCAGTATTGTCTCTCCACATTCCTTCATCAACCACTTGAATTCCTACCTTTCCTTTACCTGCCTCACCTGCATCTTCACTTCTAACCAGATTAGGCATTATATTTACCTTAAAGAAATCATTACCTGTTCCAAATAATCCTGTAGTTTCCCCCCATCCATCTTCAGGTCCAGGAACCTCTGCTTCTAAATCCATAACACTATTATTATTACCCCCTACCTTTTTACCAATAGCGATATTAATAGCTGAGAAGAATGGATGTAATCCTGTTTCTTCTAATGTTATTTCATCTCCTTGTTCACGACTTCTAAGGCTAAATTTATCCATATCAGCCTGATAGGAAAGGGTAACCTTTGCCTGGCTGGCATTAATCTCATCAATCAATGTATTTATCGTTGGATAATAAGATGAACTGATTACCCTTGAAGTATATATCCCACTTTTGGAGGTAATCTTTATGGTTCCATCTACGGCACCTCCTTCAAATTGGTCCCAACCACCTAATAAGTCTAAAGTTTCCTTCCCATTTAATACCTTGGCACTACTATAAATAACAGGTGAAGCCTCTGTATCGACAAAGTTATCAATCACCTTACCATCTTTATCCAATTGTAGAATTCCTCTTGCTTCTACTGTCTTATTATAGTAATAATCTGCCGTAACTATATCTATTTCCTTAATAGGTGAATGAGGAACCTCAACCCATGCCAAACCGGAAGTTAATAGATTAGTCTTGGTACAGAACCCATTTATATCATTTTGCCGAATCTTCACTTGACAATCTGAACGATTAGTGTTGACAAGTTGAAATCTATCTTGTTTAGGGTCATATCTCAAGGAAAGAGGCATTGCTTCATTTTGAAGATTAGTAACTACAATCCCAGAGTCTGCATCATTAAAAATATTAATAAATGATTGGACGCTACCACTTTTCAGACCCAATCTTCCTCCAAAACCCTGATCCCATGTAGTACTCAAACTCCATGCCGTCCAACTTCCAGGTCGGACCTCCCAGATAACAGAAATACCACTGTTAAGGGCAGGGAAGCCGTTATTGAATCCTGCTCTAACAAAGGACTGTGTCAAATCTAAGTTGTTCTTTACAACCTCTTCACGACTTTGAGGATTTTCATTTGCGGCAACACTCACCCAACTTTTTCCTGTTGGTCCTGCTACCACACCATTAGAATAAAATCCTTCTCCCTTTAATTTAGCGGCACTCAAAAATCCTGCTACATTTGTTTGAACCATTGAAACTGCCTGAGTATTTACCATGAAAAATTTATCTTCTTTAGTGTCATAAGATAAACTAACAATACCGCTTGTTGCTGTCTTTATATAAGACATAAAGGTTTTAACATCGGGAAAGGTATTTAGCTGAGGAGACGTACATTCTCCGGTTTTCCATCTAAATGTTACCTGACTACTCTGCAATACATTCATCCATGGAGCAGTAAAATTCCAATTAAAACCAGCCTTATCAAAAGGTTTTTCGACAGCTAATATATTATTTACCACATCCTTATTACTTCCAGCTGAATAAAAAGTAACCTGGTCATTTCCTCCCACACCTTGATTGTTACGGAATTGATACGTTGTGCCTGATTGGACATTATCATTTACCTTTACTTGCAATCTTGTTGGGTCAACAGTAGAATTGTGCATATTATAACCATTTCTCTCATAATCAACCTTGATAGTTGCTCCTGCAGGAGGTGCATAACAAAAAACTATACGGTCAACGCCATTTGAAGATGGTCCAAATCTCGCATCAGCACCATCATCATCAAAGTAATAAATAGTACTTAATCCTCCTATTCCACCAGATCCCCCAAGTAACGCACTCATAGGTGTCTTTCCATTAAAAACAAGCATAACAGTACCATTTACCGGTCCCCCTTGTACTGGACTTTTATTCACATACACTTCAAGAGAAGCAGGGTCAATATCTGTGTCACCTAAATCAAATACGACAACAACACTATCTCCCAACCCTATTTGTTTGCCCACAACATTACCCGAGTCTATAGAATTTGGTCCTTGAAGTGAGTCACCTCGTTCAAAAAAGTAAGCATTAGTAGTTATAAATTCTGTAGAAGTGGGGTCAACGGCTTTCCAGCGGTAGTAATTACGGTCAGGATGCGTTGGGTCAAGCAGATGCTCAAATTGAACATTTAATTTATTACTCGTATTATAAACAACTGGTGTCTGTTCTGTTCCTGCAGTAATAAATGTCTGGGTAAAGAACCCATGTCCTGCTGTATCAGCCATTTCAGCTAATGAAACCTGCACATTAAACCCCGTATCTGGAATAATAGTAAATCTATCACTCTCATATTTGATAGTTACTTGAGCCTTGGCAGAGATATTAATTGCATTCATTAATTCGTTTGGAGTTTCATACCCACCTGCTCCTACTTTAAAAGTTACTCCATTGATAATAATCTTCCCATCAGGGGTTTCATTAAATCCTGCCTCTTTCCATGATTTATTAATGTCTACTCCATTCTGATTTTTAGAAATCGGCACTACACTCGAAACACCTTGCGTAAATAACAGGTTTGTAGCATCTATAGGTAGAGATTGTGTTGACTTTAAATCTCCTTTAAATTCAACAGACCCAGTTGCCTTGCCGGGCATTATATCCCCTCTTACTATCTCTATTCCAGTCAATGCATTAGTAGTATCAATTATTGTTCTATTTGCCGAATCTTTAATGAGTTGGTTTGTGACCGAGTCTCTTAGAGCATTCCACCCTAAGACCTTGAATCCATTTGATAAATTAGCCAAATTTCCCGCGCTATCGAAATCAAAACTTCCTGCCCGCGTATATCTGTAGTTATCGCTAATTCCATCACTAACAATGAAAAAGGTATTCACACCGTTGATTGCCAAATCAGTATTCTTCTCGGTTGTTTGTAATTTACCTTGTGTAAAGATAGTTTGGATAGTAGCCAGGGAAGTTCCCAGTCCAACCTGCATAGAATTAATACCCCCTACATCTCCGCGCGGTGCTACTGCACTCTTAAAATTTTGGTTCAAAATATCCTCAAATGACACCCTTGAACGCTTAAATCCGGTTGAATTAATATTAGCTAAATTTTCACCAATTACATCCAACCATGTCAAATGTGCTTTTAAACCACTTACCCCTGAAAAAAATGAACCTATCATTTTAAATTACCTCCTCCCATTATTTTTTAAATTTCTATACTTAATATTTCTATATATAATATAGAAATAATCTGTATTTGTCAAGTAAAATTTTACTCTAAATGAAAAAAAAATTACTTTCTGATTCTATCTCATTGCAATTGTTAGACTTACGCAATCAAATCAATCCTTGAAATAAACCAGAATAATTTATTTCCATTATGATTTAAATTCACTGATATTTCATGAGCATCCACCTCCTTTTCTTCATACCCTTGCCAGGCATTAGATGGAAGAATCTTTATATTATCCGCATACATTTGATGCCTTTTTTCTAAATTCTTTTCCGGTTCTTTTCCCACATATACCTCAATACCTTCTAAAGCAATTCCTTTTTCTAAAAGAGCCTGTTTTAAAGAATCAAGATCTGATTCAATCAATTTCTTTAATTCAACACTTTCTACCACAAACTTAGCCGTTATCTTCCCGTTTTGTTCAATTACTCTTAATTCTAATTTACCAAAATATTCAGGCTTAAGTTGAATATGAATTTCTGATTTACCTTTTTTAAGTTGTAAAGACGCCTCCTCTATAAATGCATAAAGCATCTCCCTTGGTATCGATTCACCTATTAATTTAGATGAAGATTCAGTTTCTACTTTAAAGAATCTTATGTCCCGATTTAAATTTATAAGGTTAAGAGATTTAACGCTTCGAGAATCTTTGAAAACAATATCTTCATGGGATATAGGAACCATGTTATTTTGTTGGTCTATTTCGTTAGTTAGCCTATTAGACAAATCTTTTCTTTGTCCGCTATCGCTAAACATCTTTTTTTGTGTTCTTAATTTATCTAATTGATGTCCATCAATAGATATTTTCGGTTCATCCTTTACTTTATTATCTACTAAATTCAATTCTCCTTTATTACTATTTTCCTCTTTTTCAACGCTTCGAAAATCATCGCTCCGAGAATCTTTATTAAAATTCATATTTTCTTGAAACACCGTTGGATCTACCTTTTGGAGTAAATCTCCTTTTTTTGCCTGATATATAGAGACAAAGGCATTTTCTTGAGGTTTAGATACAGAAAATTGCGACATTTTTTCTATATCTTTAAGTTCCATTTTTTGCATAAGAGATATTAGAGATAATTCTTCAAATCGGGGTTCAGGGTTCGGCGTTCGGCGTTCGGGGTTCAGGAAAAGTTTAGATTGTTCCTGCGTCTTTGCCATCTCAAGGTTCAGGGTTCGGGGTTCAGGGTTCAGGGTTTGAAGTTCGGATTGCTCCTGGGTCTTTACCATCTCAAAGTTCAGGGTTCGGGGTTCAGGGTTCAAGATTTGAAGTTCGGGTTGCTCCTGGGTCTTTACCATTTCCATCTTCTCATCTTTTACCGTTGTCCCAACTATTAACTCAGGCTCAGCCTTTACCTCCTTAACTGGCGGTGTCATAATATGTTTCTGTTGCTCCTGAGTCTTTGCCATCTCAAAATTCAGAATTCGAGGTTCAGGGTTCAGGGTTTGAAGTTCGGATTGCTCCTGGGTCTTTACCATTTCCATCTTCTCATCTTTTACCGTTGTCCCAACTATTAACTCAGGCTCAGCCTTTATCTCCTTAACTGGCGGAGGCATAATATGTTTCGGTTGCTCTTGAGTCTTTGCCATCTCAAGGTTCAGGGTTCGGGGTTCAGGGTTCAGGGTTTGAAGTTCGGATTGCTCCTGGATCTTTACCATTTCCATCTTCTCATCTTTTACCGTTGTCCCTGATATTAACTCAAGTTCAGCCTTTATCTCCTTAACTGGAGCCGGCATAATATGTTTCGGTTGCTCTTGAGTCTTTGCCATCTCAAGGTTCAGGGTTCGGGGTTCAGGGTTCAGGGTTTGAAGTTCGGATTGCTCCTGGGTCTTTACCATTTCCATCTTCTCATCTTTTACCGTTGTCCCGGCTACTAACTCAGGCTCAGCCTTTATCTCTTTAACTGGAGGTGGCATAATATGTCTCGGTTGCTCCTGCGTCTTTGCCATCTCAAAGTTCAGGGTTCGGGGTTCAGGGTTCAGGGTTTGAAGTTCGGATTGCTCCTGGGTCTTTACCATTTCCATCTTCTCATCTTTTACCGTTGTCCCGGCTACTAACTCAGGCTCAGCCTTTATCTCCTTAACTGGCGAAGGCATAATATGTCTCGGTTGCTCCTGCGTCTTTGCCATCTCAAGGTTCAGGGTTCGGGGTTCAGGGTTCAGGGTTTGAAGTTCGGATTGCTCCTGACTTTTTACCATCTCAAAGTTCAGGGTTCGGGGTTCAGGGTTCAGGGTTTGAAGTTCGGATTGCTCCTGGATCTTTACCATTTCCATCTTCTCATCTTTTACCGTTGTCCCGGCTACTAACTCAGGCTCAGCCTTTATCTCCTTAACTGGCGGAGGCATAATATGTCTCGGTTGCTCCTGCGTCTTTGCCATCTCAAGGT
>JBDRHR010000246.1:0-18570 GCA_043816605.1 Nitrospirota bacterium | reverse complement strand
GAATTGGCAGATGCACATCGAAGTACTCCTTCGTTGAATTGTAGGCTACACCAAGAGCAATTCGGACAAAATTCTTACACACATTGGGCCGACATCATTGGCGATAGTATCAATCGTCCGTGCCACAATGTGCATGGTAATGGCAGATTCCCTATCTTTGGAACATGCCGCACCCAAAATGACGCTGAAGGCAGCACCAATTCCGATAGGTACACCACAAACCCCGGTAAGGGCACAATACGGTGGCATAGCTTGTTTTTGCGTCCGCTTCATTGATTCAACAATCTGTTCATTAGAGATGTCCAATGTACCATCGTTCTTTATCGCCGTCATGAGCGATGCAGTAGCAATGAGACCATGCTCACAACCCAAAAACGGTATCTTGGGATGTGCCATAAGTAACTCTGCTATTGATAGTGGGTCTTTCTCCTTCGTGGTAAGAGCAATGTCACTAATGAGCTCAAATGCCCCTTTTCCGTGACATTCGTTGCAGACATAATGTCCCTTTGGACAGCGGACATACCCCGTCTCTTCCTTTCCACAGTAGTTACAGATAACACTGGCCGCTATTTCTAAATATTCCAAGGACGCACCACAAACCATGCAGTTTTCCGCTTTTTTCTCCTCTTCTTTGACTTTACAACATTCTTTACTCATTTTACACCTCTTTCCTTTAGTAGTTTAAAGCTAACACCTGAATCAATCGAGGGGAGCTTTTGCACTGGCTCAGTCAAGAAGAATTCACCTCTACTGATCAATTCCTTGAGCATACAGGCTATCTCCCTTGCCTTAGCATAGCTTGATAGTCCACCGGTAGGTACCTCTTTACCTTCTACAATTATCTTGCCCATTTTAAGTTGAGCATAATTCACTTCAGCTAAACTGCCTGGTTTTCCTTGTGGGTATGCTTCACTGTAGTCCACTACCTGCGTATAAATTTCCTCGTCTCTGACAGCGGTATATTTACAGATTTTTTCATTAAGGATGGGTATCGGCACACCAATACCTACCGCTAATGTAACTCCGTAGCCGGTCATACTTACCCCTCTAAGCCATTGCGGTTTCATCTGTTTCAGGTCACCAATTACGGCTAAAGTACCAGCCGGACTCTTTGGCACATCATTCTCACCTCGCAATACCCCTGGATTATGTTGTGTCCCTTGCCAGACAACATAGCCTATTCCACCACCTAAGAATATTCGACTACCAATGCCAATAGTCAGGTAAAGTGGGTCATTGAGCAAAGGAGATAGCTGTCCGGCACTGCAATAAATAGCATTACCCAATCTGGGTTGTAAGATACCAAGATAGGTATAGATAACCTTCTCCGAAAGATTTACGGCGACATTGTAGTTCTGATAGGCATTCCTGGGGTTAAAGAGCACAGTCTCATTCAGGTCTTTGATATTAATCCATGTCTCAAGTTCTTTTCTCGGATAGCAATCTGTTCCATAAGAGATTGCCTTCAATCGAATATCCTTTCCTGCCACCAACTCCTCAATGATATGTCCACCACCATATTTGAATTCTCCAGGATAGATAGTATTAGTCGGGTCGGTTTCCGGGAGTTCAGTGGCACCAAGATAGGCATCTACTGCACCTAAACCACCATAAGCCGGCACATTATTCAGCCAGACCTTTTGTGCTTTAATCCTTGGTTTAGAATGACCAAAATTGAAGTAAATACCTGAAGAACACATAGGACCAAAGGTAGCGGTAGTTACTACATCTACCTCTTTAGCCGCCTGGCTAACCCCTTTTTTATCCACAATATCGATAATTTCTTCAGCCGTAACAATCACAGCCTTACCTTTTTTAATTCGTTCGTTAATCTCATCAATCGTTTTAGCCATTTTTAAACCTCTTTACAGAATTAAAAATTAAGAATTATTTTCTAATTTCTCAATTTTTAATTTTTAATTCATAATTTTTAATTACCTTAAAACAGTTTACCATACTTGAGTAATCTTGTCAACGGCTAATTTAGTTTCAAATAAAAAATTTTACTTGATTATATGATGGAAAATATGGTAATATTAGTAGAAAATAGAAAGTAGAAAGTAAAGAGGAGAGTAGAGGCAATAGCCTTTTTACTAAACCTTGAACCCTGAACTTTGAACCCTACTTTAAGGAGGTATTATATGGTTCCGGTAGTCTCTATTGTAGGTCGTAAAAATAGTGGTAAGACAACATTGATAGAGGGTGTGGTGGCGGAATTAAAAAGGCGTGGGTATTGCATTGGAACAATTAAACATGAAACTCACGGGCTTAGACTTGAAGATGTTGACCGTGAAGGTAAAGATACCTATCGGCATCAGCTAAGTGGTGCAGAAATCGTTATTTTAGCAGGACCAAATAAGCTCATGCTTGTCAAAGAGCTAAATGATGAACTTAGTCTTGATGAGATTAGACAGGCATACATAAATAATTTAGACCTTATACTCACCGAAGGTTATAAGACTGAGAATAAACCAAAAATTGAAGTTTTGCGTCAGGAAATAGCAAGAGAAAAAGGACTATTGTGTAGCCGGGAAAAGGATAATCTGATTGCGGTAGTAAGTGATAAAAAAATTGACATGGGAATACCTTGCTTTGAACTAAATGATTACTCGCAAATAGCTGATTTTCTTGAGAAAGAATTTATTCGTCAGTGGCAACTTTCAGAAATGACATTAGAAAGGACTATATAAAAGACAGATAAAGGTTCTGGAGTATATTAAGAAAAAGGGCTTTCCACGGAATATCGTGGGTAGTTAAAATTAGATAAATCAGAATATCGAAATCCCGAAATACGAAACAAATCCGAATGACTAAAATCCAAAACAATTAATATTTGGGATATTTGATTATTTTAAATTTATTTCGTGCTTTGAATTTCGGATTTAATTATTTACTCACAACAATTCGTGATGAGCCATATTAAGTTATAGTGAGTCACCACCGGATTTTCAAAAAATTTTTCGTGGAAGTATTGACAATATCAAAATTTTGTGTTATAATATAAAGAAGAAATGAGTATAAATGTTTTAAGTGATAAATGTATTGGTTGTGAAGAATGTATTCGCATCTGTCCTTTTGGGATAATTGAATTATCCAATAGTGTCGCTGAGATAGGACAGGGATGTAATCTTTGTGGGATGTGCGTTGATACCTGTCCCACACAGGCTATTGTGATTGAGCAAAACAGGTTTAAAACCTGGAAGACGCAAATTGCTAAAACAGATGAGTCCAAAGGCGTATGGATATTTGCAGAACAACGCTCAAAGAAATTAGTTCCTGTGTCTTTAGAACTTCTTGGAATAGGAAGGAAATTAGCCGATAAATTACAAGCAAACTTAAGTGCTATCCTTTTAGGGGATGGTGTAGGCGAATTAACCTCTCAATTAGTTGCCTCCGGGGCTGATAAGGTTTATTTAGCAGATATGGATGTTTTAGCAAACTTTTGTGAAGATACTTATACAAAGGTAATAGTGGATTTAATCTTAGAGCATAAACCGGAGATTTTTTTATTAGGGGCGACTCACATTGGACGGGCATTGGCACCGCGAATAGCTGCAAGATTAAAAACAGGACTTACCGCAGATTGTACCCAATTAGAAATAGATGAAGAAAATAGATTTCTTCAGACAAGACCTGCATTTGGGGGTAATTTGATGGCAACTATTCTTACCCCGGCTCAAAGACCGCAGATGGCAACTGTTCGACCAAAAGCAATGCCAAAACCTATACCTGATGCTCATCGAACCGGAGAGGCTTGCCTCGTTAAAATTATTGAGGTAACACCAAATATTACCAAAGAAGATATAAGGACGAGGATATTAAATTTAGTCAAGGAAATAAGGGAAGAGGTAAATTTAGAGGAGGCGAATATTATTGTTTCCGGGGGAAGGGGACTACAAAATGCTGAGAATTTCAAGTTAATCTCAGATTTAGCAAAGGTTTTAGGAGGGGCAGTAGGTGCCTCTCGTGCCGCAGTAGATGCAGACTGGATTTCTCATCATCATCAGATAGGACAGACAGGAAAGACTATTTGCCCTAAACTTTATATCGCTTGTGGTATTTCAGGGGCTATTCAACACTTAGTCGGTATGCAAACCTCAGACTGTATTGTCGCCATAAATAAAGATAAAGACGCCCCTATTTTTAATGTAGCAAATTATGGGATAGTAGGGGATTTATTTGAGGTAATGCCGGCTTTAACTAAAGAATTTGAAAGAGTCTTAGGTTAAAAAATAAGTCATATAAGTCCTATAAGTCATATAGGATTAGGTTGAAAGAAGGATAACGAAAAAATGGAAACAGATTTTGTTGAATGTATGCGTAACTTAGCTGTTTTAGCTAATCAAATGGCTAATGGAACTGAAAATTTAGAGGTATATGACGATATTCGGGATGTAGCTAAAAAAATATCTGATATGGTTGATGCCAAAGATTCTTATGCTAAAGGGCATTCTGAAAGAAAGGCATATTATGCGGCTTCGATAGCCTGCGAACTTGGTTTTGGGCATAGGGAAATTGAGATTATGAAAATATCTACGCTACTTCACGATATTGGCAAAATTGGAATTGAGGAAGAATTACTACAAAAACCAGGTCCATTGAATAATATAGAATTTAAAACGGTTAAAAAACACCCCCTAATTAGCGAGCGAATTCTTACACCTGCCGGATTTTCAGGACAGGTTCTATCAGCCATTCGTTCACATCATGAATCACCCAATGGAAAAGGATACCCGGATGGTCTTTGTGAAGATGAAATTCCAGTAGAGGCAAGTATCATTAAGGTTGTAGATGCCTTTGGAGCCATGATTTCAGATAGACCTTATAGACAGGCATTATCTTCCCATGATGCACTAACACAATTAAAAGAGTCTTCAGGAACAGAATTTAACTCTAAAATAGTATCTGCCTTCCAACAAGTAATAGAATTAGAAGAAAAAAGAAGGATGAAGAAAAAAACCACCACTACTAAGAGAATTTTAGTTGGTGATATAGTTAATGCCGATTTAATTACCTTTGGTTTAGAAAAAAAAGGAGAGGCTTGCCTCGTTTTTGATACACTTTGTGCCTATAGTGGAGAGGAGGTTTTAGAAAAGGTCTATAGTAACTATCCTGACATTATACTTTTAAATGCCTCTCTACCGGATATATCGGTAACGAATATTTGCAGAAGACTTAAGAATGACCCGCGATCGACCTATATTCCTATCATTACCTTTGGGGCTAAAGATGTATCTGAAGAAATTAAAATATTAGAAAGCGGGGCAGATGGCTATATAACTGAGATATTTGATACTAAAAAGGTAGTCTCACAAATCAATGCGTATTTGCGTAGAACAGACTATGAAAAGGCATTAGACCCATTAACAGGACTACCGGGTAATTTTTTTATTAAGGAAGAGATTAAAAAAAGAATAAATGAGAAATTTGCTGTCCTATCTCCTGATTTGGACAATTTGAAAGCCTTTAATAAAGTCTATGGGTTTTTTCAAGGAGATGAGGTTATTAAATTAACGGCTAAAATTATAAATGAAACGATTAAAGAGGTTGGTAATTCAACAGATTTTATTGGGCATCGTGGTGGAGATGAATTTATAATTATTACCTCTCATGAGAAAGTTAATAGTATTTGTCGTCAAATAATCTCTTGTTTTGATAAGGAAATTAAATCTTTATACCTACCGGAGGACATTAGTAAAGGATATATTACCCTCTATGAAGAAGACAAAACCTCTGCCAGAGGTGCTACCTCTTCCATCTATCCTGTTATGACTATTTCTATTGGGGTAGTTACTAACGAAAAGGTGAAGATTGATAACTATTTTCAGGTCCACGAGTTAGCCTTAGAGGCAAAAGAAGAGGCTAAATCATTACCGGGTAGTTCCTACTATAAAAAAACTTGTAACACTTTAACCAAATGAATTCTACTGATATGTTGTTCCCATATAGGACATTTAATAAATATAGAAACTTAGTGTCCCTTTGTGGCAAATGTGGAAAAAAAGATTGACATCAAGAATTTTTTGGGCTATAATGAAAAATAATTTAATTTTAGCAAGGAACAGAGACTGGATTTTTGGAGGTAAAAGATATGGTAAAGGATAAAGAAATAAGAAAGATTATTAACCAGATTACGGAAGAGATTAAAAGAGAATATCAGCCAGAGAGAATTATCCTGTTTGGTTCCTATGCTTATGGTGAGCCGTCCTCTAACAGTGATTTAGACCTATTCATCATTAAGGAAACCGATAAGGAGAGAAGAGACCGCTTTGTGGAAGTCAAAAGATTAGTTTATGACCCAAAGAGGAATATCGTCTTCTCTCCGCTTGTCTATACTCCAGCAGAAGTAGAAGAGAGACTTTCATTAGGAGATGATTTTGTGAACGAGATATTAGAGAAAGGGGAGATGTTATATGTTAGATAGAATCAAGATTGCTGAAGAATGGTTTAATAGAGGGAAACATGATATTGAAGGAGCAGAAATCCTTTTTGAAAGTGGACATTACACAGACACTATCGCCATGCTTATCCAACAGGCAATAGAGAAGTACTTAAAGGGTTTCCTTGTATTTAATGGTTGGCGGCTTGCGAAGATTCATGATTTGGAAAAACTGGTTACAGAGGCAATGGCTTTTGATACCAATTTTGAAGATTATCTTGACTTTGCCAGAAAAATCACAGCCTATTATGTTGAAGAGCGTTATCCGCCGGGTCCAGCAATAGACTATCCCAGAGAAGAGATAGGGGAAGCGTTGACTACAGCAAAAGAGATAATTGAAATAATCAAAGAGACGGTGAAATAAACGATGACTGAAATGAAGATTCCAAATAAAGAAATTAGAAAAAGGGGTTAAAGGGGTTCAGGATTCGAGGGTTCAAGTGAAGAATTTTTCCTTATTACACTTGACCCCTCAACCCCTGAATCCCTTTTATCAACTTTCCCACCGATAACTGAGAAGGTGTGAAAAAATTGAAATTCGGGTAAAATAAAGTTTGTAAGTTCAGTATTTGCAGACAGAAATTTTTTAAATATCGTTGAAAAATCGATTTTTTCACACCTTCTGAGAGATTACTATTATTCTACAACTATATTCACCAATTTTTGAGGTATTAATATTACCTTTTTTATCAGGCTATCCTTGATTTTATTGTTAACCTCTGCCAAAGCCAAATTTTTTACTTCATCATCCTGAATATCAACCGGAACTGTTATTTTTCCTCGCACCTTGCCGTTAACCTGGATGACAATTACCGTTTCTTCTTCCTTTATTGCCTCTTGGTCATATTTAAGACAGGTGAGGCTTGCCTCGTTCTGATCAAAAATAGATGTTTGCCTCGTTATTTTGCCTAAAACTTCCCATAATTCCTCGCAGATATGAGGAGCCATTGGTGACAATAAAAGCACTACTGCCTCTAATGCCTCTTTAAGGACAAATATACTGGATGTATCCGTTGGTCTAAATTGATACTTATAAATTTCATTAACCAATTCCATAATCGACGCAATAGCTGTATTGAAATGGAATTCTGTTTCTATATCCTGAGTTACTCGCTTTATTGTTTTATGAGTAAAGGCATGTAACTTTTTATTCTCATCAACTAATTCCGAACCCTGAACCCTGAACCCTGAACCCTGAACCCTCAATTCTTTCGCATATTGATGGACAATCCGATAAACTCTATTCAAGAATCTCCATGAGCCTTCTACCCCTTGGTCAGACCATTCAAGGTCTTTTTCAGGTGGGGAAGCAAAAAGGATAAATAATCTAACGGTATCAGCACCGTATTTGGCGATAATCTCATTTGGGTCAACGACATTTCCTTTGGATTTAGACATCTTTGCCCCATCTTTGATAACCATGCCTTGAGTAAGCAGATTTTTAAAAGGCTCTTTTACCGACAATAGCCCTAAATCTGCCATTACCTTGGTGAAAAATCGGGCATAGAGTAGATGCAAGATAGCATGTTCAATCCCACCAATGTATTGGTCAACAGGTAACCAGTAATTTGCCTCATTAATATCTACAGGGCTATTTTCTTGTCGTGGGCTAATATAGCGGGCAAAATACCAGGAAGAATCAACAAATGTATCCATTGTATCTGTTTCCCGCTTAGCTTTATTGCCACATTCAGGACAGGTAGTATTGACAAATTCAGGCACATCAGCCAAGGTTTGTCCCTTTTGAATATCCACATTTTCAGGAAGTTTTACCGGCAGGTCTTGATAGGGAACAGAAACCTTCCCACAATCAGGGCAATAGATAATTGGAATAGGCGTCCCCCAGTAGCGTTGTCTTGATACTAACCAGTCTTTTAATCGGTAATTGAAGGTTCTTCTACCCATCTCTTCTTTTTCCATCCAGACAGAAATAGCCTCAATTGCCTCTTTATTTGGCAGATTATCAAATTGGGCTGAGTTAACCAGAAATCCTTCATCTTCAAATGCCTTAGTCATTGTTTGGGCAGAAAGTTCTTCAGCGGGAGAGAGGCTTGCCTCGTTCTGGATAACTAATCGTTTGGGTAGTCCATATTTAGCGGCAAATTCAAAATCACGCTGGTCGTGGGCAGGCACAGCCATAATTGCCCCGGTTCCATATTCCATCAAAACATAATTTGCGAGCCAGATAGGTACCTTTTCGTTATTAACCGGATTAATGGCATATTGTCCGGTGAAGATACCTTCTTTCTCAATATCTTGCCTGATTTGTCCGATTTGTCCGACTCGTTCGATAAATTTCCTTATTTTATTTTCCTGTTGAGTGTCTTTGATTAGTTTTTCTACGAGAGGATATTGAGGGGCTAAGACCACATAAGTTGCTCCGAAGATAGTATCTGCCCGGGTAGTAAAGACCTTTATAATTTCATCTGTGTTGGCTACTTTAAAATCAATTTCAGTCCCAAAACTTTTACCAATCCAATTAATTTGCATGGAAAGAACCCGCTCGGGCCAATTTTCAAGGAGTTTTTGCTCTGCTAATAGTTTATCCGCATAAGCAGTAATTTTAAAAAACCACTGGTTTAATTTCTTGCTTTTAACGACAGTCGAACAACGCCAGCATAATCCCCCTTCTACCTGTTCATTAGCTAATACAGTCAAGCATTTTTCACACCAATTAACCTCGGCTTGTTTTTTATACACCAAGCCCTTTTCATAAAATTTCAGGAATAACCATTGATTCCATTTATAATAATTTGGTGAACAGGTAGCAATTTCACGGGTCCAATCATAAGAAAATCCCAGTTTCTTCAACTGGGACCTCATATATTCAATATTTTGTCCGGTCCATTTTGCTGGATGAACGCCTTTTTCTAAAGCGGCATTTTCTGCCGGCAGACCAAAGGCATCCCAACCCATCGGATGCAAAACTTCATACCCACACATCCTTTTAAATCGAGCAATGACATCACCAATAGCATAATTTCGGACATGTCCCATATGAATTCTTCCAGATGGGTAGGGAAACATCTCCAGACAATAATACTTCGGTTTTTTCTTATCTGAATTAACCTTAAATATCTCTTTTTCATCCCAGAATTTTTGCCATTTTGCCTCTATTTGTTCAAAGGGATAACCTTCTTGATTACTCAATTTATATCACCTTGGTTAGAAGAGCAGAAGAGCAGAAGAGCAGAAGAGCAGAAGAGCAGAAGAGCAGAAGTAGGAAGTATTATTACTTCTGCTCTTCTGCTCTTCTAACTTCTGCTCTTCTATACTTACCGTTTAGAGAACTGGAATCTTCGTCTTCTACCATAAAGTCCGTATTTTTTCCGTTCATGCTCTCTTGGGTCACGAGTTAGAAATCCAGCTTTTTTAAGTATTGCTCTTAATTCTACATTTACCTGTAAAAGAGCCCTTGCTATTCCATGTCGAATAGCCCCTGCCTGACCTGTAACACCGCCACCTTCTACCTTAACTAAAACATCATACTTGTCTATCGTTGAGGTAGCTATCAACGGTTGTTTTATAATTGGTCCAAAGGTTAAAAATCTACCACCAAAGTAATCTTTTATATCCTGCTTATTAACAACCATTTTTCCTTCTCCAGGAACAAGCCGAACACATGCAATTGCCCTTTTTCTTCTACCAGTCCCACAATATTGAGTTATAGCCAATTTGTAATTCCCCCTTTATTATTATAATTGTTTAGGTATCCTATTTTAAGGTGATAGGTAATGGGTTATAGGTTGTAAGGAAACTGTTTTCCCTATTACCTACTACCTATTACCCCATAACCTACAACCTATAACTTGATATTTAATATCTCAGGCTGTTGAGCTTGATGAGGATGTGAGTTACCTGGATATACCTGTAATTTTCTAAGCATTTGTCTTCCTAATACCCCTTTAGGTAACATCCTTTTAACAGCTAATCTAACTACCTTTTCTGGAAATCGAGCCAGGAATTTATCGTATTGAACGCTTTTTAAATGTCCTGGATAACCGGTATGATGGTAATAAATTTTTTGTTCCTTCTTCTTACCCTTCAAATCAATCTTTTTAGCATTAATGATAACCACATGGTCACCGGTATCTACATAAGGGGTAAAGATTGCTTTATTCTTCCCCCGTAAGATTTGAGCTATGTGGCTTGCCATGCGGCCTAATATCTGATTTGAGCCATCTACTATATACCATTTTCTTTGCAAATCTTCTTTTTTAGCCATGTAAGTCTTCATTGCTTTCCCTCCTTAAATTCTATAATTTTATAATTTTACCATATATTTATTATTCTGTCAAGAGTTTTTTATCTCCTTACAAAAACTTTAGTGCGGTCTTGATTAATTTCTCAATATCAAATCCTTCTTTAAGTATATCCTGAGCCTTGTTAGTTGCTTGAGTGGCTGTATCCTTTTTATATCCAAGAGAAATTAAGGCTAAGATAGCATCTTCTATGGTTTTTTTATCGGATTTAGTTTCTGGTAATAATTCTATTTCTTTAAGTTTATCCTTTAGTTCTAAAATTAATCTTTGAGCGGTCTTTTTACCAATCCCACTAATAGAGGTTAAGGTAGTCATATCTTCTTTAATAATAGCCTGGTGAAATTGAGCTACTTCAATACTTGAAAGAATGGTTAAGGCACTCCTTGGTCCTACACCGCTAATAGAAATCAGGGTTAAAAAAAGCCTTTTTTCCTCCAATGTACAAAATCCGTATAAAGACAGGTCATCTTCTCTAACTACTAAATGTGTGAACAGCCTGATTTCTTCTGATATTTGTGGTAATTTATGGTAAGTAGATAGCGGGATATGGACTCCATATCCTACGCCGCTGATTTCTACAAGAACATAAGTAGGCAATTTATCTTTTAAAATTCCAGTTAAACTGTTAATCATAAATTTCTTCTACCTCCTTTACTTACAAGGTATTTTACTATATTTTTTTCTTATTGTCAATCTTTTTATAAACTTTTTACTTTTTTATATAAAAAATGCTTGACAAAATATAATAGAATAAGATATACTATTCTCGAATTGTATATTGAAGATAATATAAAAATGGGAGGAAATAATCATGACAAAAACTCTTTTAAGATTTTTATTGTTATCAGTTTTTTTTGTAGTAGGTAGTTTGAGGATAGGATATAGCCAAGAATTTCCAAAAACACAAACAACTGCATCAAAAATAGGCCAGTTTTCTCTAAGAAATGATGGAGAAGATTTAATAAAGCCTATTGGTTCCCCAGTCACATTACCTTTAAAAGTAGAACAAAAGACAGAAGAGATAGGAAAGATTGAGAAAAAAGAGATAGAAGTGGCAGGAATGCGTCCCAAAATATCTGAGGCGGTGCTCCTTGAAGAAGTAAAAAAAGAGGAAGAAACTAAGAAAGAACAACGATTGGGATTAAAATTTGCAGAAGGGGAAGAGGAACTTCCAAAGGTTATAGTCAAAGCAAAATCTTCTACAAAACCACAACCTGCTATGCCGGAAGATTCCAGGTATTTCTTACAGTTAGCTCCAGGAGAGGAATCTCTACCCAGAATCAAACAGGAAAAACCTATAAAACTTATAAGTCCTATAAAACCTGTAAGTCCTATAAGACCTATAATAGCAGAAATAGAAAAAGAGGGAGAAGAAATTATCCCACCTGCATCTCTACCGGCAGAAGAGACAATGACCAAAAAACCGAAATTTGCATTTCAAAGACTCAATCCTGTCTTAAGATGGGGAATTATTCTCTCAGGACTTTTCACATTAATATTGTTTTTGTTTGTTAGATATCTATGGAGACAAAAAGAATTGGTTTCTTTAGCAGAAATCGGAGAAATTGCGGTAGAAAAACCTGCGAAGTATAAATCCTTAGTTGAGGATATAAAAGAATTACAAGCAGGTTACCGGGAATTTGAGAAAACGATAGAAAATGTAGAGAAAAAATTGTCTCCTGTTGCTTCATTAAAAGATACTTCAATAGATGAAGTTGCTCGTGAAACATCTAAAGAAGTTTTAAAACCACTTGAATCAGGTATAAAAGAGTTACAGGAGTCTTATCAAGGGTTAGAGAAGATGTTTGGAGAGCTTGATAAAAGACTTGCTCCAGTAGATGCACTAAAAGGATTAGGTGTTAAAGAATTAGCTTATCAAACAAGTATGGAGTTCTATAAACCGATAGAAAATGAATTGAAGAAAATGCAAGTAGCTTATGAACGAATAATGATTGAATTGGAAGATAAGATAGATAAAAAGATAGAGACTATCAACAAAAAAAACAAGAATTTAGAAAAAACAGTGGGTGAAATAGACAGCCGACTAATAACGGTTGATTCTATGGTTTCTTCTTTACCGAGGACTGAAGGGGCTATGGCTAAGCCTGTGCTAAAAACAGAAGAAGCAAAACTACCCACAAACAAAGATAAGAAAAATCGTGAAATCCTTCATAGCCAGATATATAAATTATCTGATGAAGGACTATCGATTGATGAAATAGCTCAACGAACTAAATTGGGTAAGGGTGAAGTAAGGTTAATTTTAGGATTAAGGAAGAAATAAGGAGAAGACTGTAATGAGAAGAAACATAAAATGGAATATATTCCTAACAATAGCCGTAACAGGTATTTGCATATTTCTTATGTATCCTCCTGATAAGAAAATAAAATTGGGGTTAGACCTTCAGGGAGGAATGCATTTAGTTTTAGAGGTGGACACGACTAAATTACCACCTGGTTCTGACCCTTCAGATGCAGTAGATAGGGCTTTAGAAATTATTCGTAATCGGATAGATACATTTGGTGTTTCAGAACCTATTATTCAAAAACAAGGAAAGGATAAAATTGTTGTTCAATTACCCGGTTTAAAAGACCCACAACGAGCTAAACATTTAATTGGTTCAACAGCCCTTTTAGAATTTAGATTAGTTGATAGTGAGCGATTGGATGATGCCGAGGCGGGAAAAATTCCAAAAGGTTACGAAATATTAGAAGATGGTGAAGGCAAAAAGTTGCTGGTTAAAAAAGAGCCGGAATTGACTGGTAGTACATTAGTAAATGCTTGGGTTGATACCGGTGGAGGAGGGGGGATAATGTCCCAGACAGTAGTCTCCCTTGAATTTAATAAACTTGGAGCTAGAAAGTTTGATAAGGTTACAGGTGCTCATATTAACGAACAATTAGCTATTGTTTTAGATGGAAAGGTCAGGTCTGCTCCTGTAATTAGAAGTAGAATTGATGGCGGCAGGGCACAGATTGAAGGCAATTTTTCATTAGAGGAAGCCAGAGACCTGAAAATTATCTTACGAGCTGGAGCTCTTCCTGCCCCGGTTAAAATTATAGAAGAGCGGACAGTGGGTCCTTCTTTAGGAGCAGATTCTATTCGCAAAGGAATTATCGCCTCGATAGCCGGGTTTATTCTGGTTGGTTTATTTATGGCTATTTACTACAAGATGTCTGGAATAATTGCTAATGTAGGCTTAGTCGGTTGCTTGATTATGCTCTTAGGTTGTTTAGCCGGTTTTAAAGGGACATTAACCTTACCGGGACTTGCCGGTATTATCCTGACGATGGGTATGGCATTAGATTCTAATGTGATTATCTTTGAACGAATAAGGGAAGAGTTACGAGCAGGTAAAGCAGTTAAAGCCGCCATTGATGCTGGATATAAAAAGGCATTTGGGACTGTATTCGATTCTCATATTACTACACTAATTACAGGATTAATCCTTTTTACCTTTGGGACAGGTCCTATTAAAGGCTTTGCCCTTACTTTATCTCTTGGGGTAACAATTAGTTTATTTACGGCAATAGTCATTACTCGATTTATATTTGATTTAAGAAAGGAATATCAGACGCTCAGTATTTAAAAATAAGGAGAGAAAATGAGGGTAGAAAGAGAAACCAACATAGATAGTTTATTTAAATGGTTAGGGCTTATTGGTGGTGGTTGGATTATACTTGAACTGATAAAGGCTTTTTCAAAAGAAGTGGAAGTTTATTCATGTTCACATTGTCATAATGAAATTCAGGAAGGAATTAGTAAATGTCCTCATTGCGGAGTAAAATTGGTATGGAAAATTTAGATAACGAAGAATATGAAACAGAAAGAAACAAAGAATTTATACTCCCCAGAAAAAAGTATTATCTAATTTTACTAATGGCATGGGGTATTAGATTAATCTCCTTAATTTTAGGAGTTTGTATAACAGGTTTATTATACTATAAGTGTCTATTTAATCCAAATTGTAATACAATAGTAACAATTTATTTTGCTATATTAGGATTGACATTTTTTACACAGGCAGGAATACCTATTGATAAATTAGCAAATATAAAACTAACTTAAAAATGGAGAAATATTTCAATGATAGAATTAATTAAAAATTCTAAGATAAACTTTATAGGTAAACGGTATTATGCCTTTATCTTTTCAGGTGTGTTAACATTAATAGGTATAGTTGCCATTATTTTTACCTTTATCGGTAAGGCAAACCTTGGAGTTGATTTTGCCGGTGGGTCATTAGTTCAGGTAAGGTTTCAAAAATCTGTAACAGCAGACGCATTACGAAAAGCACTAATTTCAAATAACATGGCTGATAGTGAAATACAACAGATAGCAGAATCTAATCGGGTATTAATTAGAACAAGAAAACAAGAAGTAGTCGGTGAAAAGACAGATGAACGAATTAGAAAGATATTGGGGAAGGAATTTGAAGGGAATAGATTTGTAATGGAACGAGTAGAAGAGGTAGGTCCAAAAATAGGTGGGGAACTCAGGGAAAAGGCCTGCTGGGCTATGTTTTGGGCAATAATCTCTATAATGGTATATATAGCGTTTAGATTTGATTTTAGATTTGGAGTAGCCGCCGCCGTAGCTACTCTTCATGATGTTATAGCTGTTTATGGAATAATTTGGCTCGCCAACCGTGAAATTACCCTCCTGACTATATCTGCCCTCCTGACTTTAGCAGGATACTCACTAACTGATACCGTGGTAGTTTTTGACCGTATTCGTGAGAACCTGAAACTTCGCCGCAAGGAAGCTTATGATGTAGTGATTAACTCAAGTATAAATGAGGTATTAAGTCGAACGATTGTTACATCACTCACTGTTTTCATAGTACTCCTTGCTCTCATCATTAGCGGTAGCCAGGTGACTTTTGACTTTTGTTTAGCTCTATTATTAGGGGTTATCATCGGTACATATTCTTCTGTTTTTGTAGCCAGTCCTATTTTAGTTGAATGGCACCTACTGGCGACTAAAAAAGTAAAATCAACACTGGAAATTACTAAAGAGCAGAAGAGCAGAAGGTAGGAAGAGCAGAAGTTAGAAGTCAGGAGTTGAATTATATTGTCTTCTGCTCTTCCGCTCTTTCTATCTTCTGCTCTTCTGCTCTTCCTACCTTCTGCTCTTTTAAAAATGGTGAGCAAAATGACCTTTGAGAGATTAATAAAATTAATATTAACTTATAATCCAAAGGCAGATGTTAAATTACTTGAGCGCGCTTACCAGGTGGCTAATATGGCACATGAAGGGCAATTAAGACGCTCAGGTGAGCCGTTCATTATCCATCCTTTATGGGTAGCCTATATCCTGGCAGAACTTAAATTAGATACAGACACTATCATCGCCGGACTCCTACATGATATACTTGAAGATACTCAATTCCCACCAGCTCGAATTAAAGAGGAATTTGGAGAGGAGGTTTTTTTATTAATTGAGGGAGTATCAAAAATCAAAAAACTTACTCATCCTCATAAAATTACACAACAAGCTGAAAATTTACGCAAAATGCTTTTGGCTATGGCTAAAGACATTCGAGTTATCCTGATTAAATTAGCTGATAGGCTTCATAATATGCGTACCATAAGGTTTTTACCTAATAGAGAGATAGTGGCTAAAGAAACTCAGGAAATTTATGCCCCTCTGGCTAATAGATTAGGCATAGGCAGATTAAGATGGGAATTAGAAGATTTATCCTTTGAGTGTTTAAATCCGGAGGCTTATCAGGATATAGCTAAAAAAATAACTGAAAAAAGATTGGATAGAGAAGCCTATATTGAGAAGATTAAAAAAGAATTAATATCGAAATTCAAAGAGAGTGAAATAGAGGCATCTGTTGAAGGACGACCAAAACATTTTTATAGTATTTACCTTAAAATGAAATCTCAAAATAAACCATTTGATGGGATATATGATATTTCAGCCGTACGGATTATAACAAATAAAAAGGATTGCTATGAAGCCCTGGGAATAGTCCACTCACTCTGGACACCAATACCGGGAAGGTTTAAAGACTATATTGCCAATCCTAAAACAAATAACTATCAATCCCTTCATACAACGGTTATAGGCACAAATGGAAGACCTTTAGAGATACAAATTAGAAATAAAGAGATGCACACCATTTCAGAAGAAGGAATTGCCGCTCATTGGCAATATAAAGAAAATGGCGAGGAAGGAAAATTTGATGCAGAATTAAATAAAAAATTAAGCTGGGCAAGAAGACTTATTGAAACATACCAGGACCTCACGGATGCAAAGGATTTCATGGAACACTTTAAATTAGACCTTTTTGCAGATGAGGTCTTTGTCTTTACCCCTAAAGGAGCGGTAAAAAAACTACCTCTCGGTTCTACGCCCATTGATTTTGCTTATGCTGTTCATAGTGAGATTGGAGACCATTGTTTTGGAGCTAAGGTAGCCGGTAAAATTGTTCCTCTTGATTATAAACTTAAAAGTGGAGATATAGTCGAGATAATTACCTCTAACAGGGTTAAACCTCATCAAGATTGGTTGAGAATAGTCAGGACTTCTAAGGCTAAAAGCCGCATAAGACAATGGACAAGAAGTGAAGAGGAAACATTACCACATAGAGAAACTAAGGTAGTTCACTTACCTCCTTTTAAAGGAGTATCTGCTCCTCCAAAAGAGGTATCACCTCAAAAGGTATCATCTCGAATTCATAAATCATTGCCATGTGCACTTGTGCCGGCTAAGATAAAAATTGCTGGAGTGAACGGATTAGAAGTTAGTTTCTCAAAATGCTGTCATCCTGTTTTAGGAGATAAAATTGTAGGTTACATTACCAGAGGACATGGTGTTTCAATTCATCGGGTGACATGTCCCAATATCCATTCAGAATCCTTTGATTCAGCACATATGATAGATGTAGCCTGGGACACAGGAAAAACCGGCGTTGATGAAGTTAGGTAATAATTCAGGTAACTAAGATTACAACTTTATAAATCCGAAATTCGAATATCGAAATTCGAAATAAATCCAAATGACCAAAATTCAAATGATAAAAACAAGAAGTTTTGAACATTTGGATATTATAATTTTGAATTTGTTTTGAATTTCGATATTCGGATTTCGGATTTTGCCCTCTTTTGTGTCTTTGTGCCTTAGTGGCTGAACTGTTACCGATAAAGTATATTTAATAAAATGCCGATATAAAAGGGAGGGGGTTGAAAATATGATTGATGATTGGGGTATTAATGTTAAAGTAGAAGCTGAATTAGTTAAGTCATGGATTGATACCAGAAAGGTTGATTTCTCTACCATTAATGGAGTAGTTCATATCAATGGAACCCTTGAGTTTCAGTTAGATATCTTTGTCAATCCGGATGACCCGGAGTATCATGAGAAGCGTATGGAGGTAGAGGCAACTAAATTAAAAAAAGTTGAATCTCGTCTAAAAAGAATAAGTGGCGTTCGAGGCGTACGAATAGAATTTAATAACTGGGCTAAGATGGGCGATAGATGGATACGAAGGAAAATACCAGGGCAGGAATTATACTAATAAATCAGGGGTCAGGTGTTAGGGATTAGGCCATCTTTTCCATCTCCCCCAAAAATAAAAATTCCTATCACCTTGCAAATTTTTCTTGAGAGATAGGAAAGTATATAATTTAAGAGCTGTGGATAACTTTATTCCCTTGATTCCTTGGCTAATAATTTCTAAAATTCGTGATATTCGTGTTATTCGTGGTAAAATTTTACTGTTAGCTAAAATTTAAAAGTGGACTAAATTTAGTTCTTCGTTTTTGATTTGCTGTACTCCAGTTAATCTATCTTTATACCAAAATCTGATTTCTGTCAGACATGAGTTTTTATTAGGGATAATCCGAAGATGTACCTTT
>JBDRHR010000245.1:0-26346 GCA_043816605.1 Nitrospirota bacterium | reverse complement strand
TACAGTTGTTCACAATACGAAATCTTCAACTGGCTGAACGGTTACAAAGGGAATTGGGAAATAACTATCAGCCTAAATTGTCCAGCAAAAGATGTGGGACATGCTAAGCTTAATAAAGGGGGTTAGGGGGTTGTTTCTCTTCTATGGAAATTTCCCCCTGATAACTAATCGATTACTATCAAATGAGGAGAAATTCGAAGCACGAAATTCGAAAGAACGGATTTTTTTTTGATCTATTTTGGATTTATCTTTTTTTGGTCATTTGAATTTGTTTCGGATTTCGATATTCGTATTTTGAATTTAATCATTATTATACAAGGTAGGAGGATAAATTGAAAAAGATAAAGGCATTTTGTTGTTGGAGTGGCGGGAAAGATAGCACCTTATCCCTTTACAGAGCCCGGCAAGGTCAACAGATTGAAGTTACGCATCTTTTAAATATGCTGGCTGAGGATGGTGAACATTCCCGCTCTCATGGGATTCGTGCAGAACTATTAAAAACACAGGCATCTGCTATCGGAATCCCTATTGTTCAAAGGAAGGCTACTACCAGAGGTGTTACTTCTGAGAATACCTATGAACATGAATTCAAAAAGGCGGTTTTAGAGTTAAAAGATGAAGGTGTTAATGCCGGTATCTTTGGAGATATTGACCTCCATGTACATAGGGATTGGGTGGAAAGGGTATGTAGAGAAATAGGCATAACACCAATTTTACCTCTATGGAAAGGAAACAGGGAAGAATTAATAACTGAGTTTATGGATGCCGGGTTTAAAACAATTGTCGTGGCGACTAATGCTAATCGCTTAGGCGAAGAGTGGTTAGGCAGGCAAATCGATAAGGAATTTGTAGCCGAACTTAAGGCACTTGGTAATATTGACCTCTGCGGCGAGGATGGTGAATTTCACAGTTTTGTCTATGATGGTCCTATATTTAAACACCCGGTTAAATGGACAGTCGGAAAAAAGGTATTAAAAGACAATCACTGGTTTTTGGAAATCAAGAAAGATTAACCACGAAGCCACAAAGACACTAAGAATTTAAAAAATAAAAAAAGGTGGATAATTTAAAATGGCAGTTTATCACATAACCTATACCCCAAAATTAAGTGAATTATATCTTTATTTTGATAGCAAATGCAATTTTTCATGTCATGGGTGCATAAGTAAATATCATCCGCAAGATTGTCACCTTGACGAACAATCAAAGACGGCTAAAAATAAGACACTCCCGATGGAACAGGTATTATCACAAATAGAGCCGTTATCAATTAAGTCTGTTACATCCTTAGGTAAAGAGCCTACAGGGGATAGTGATTTTCTTCCTTTAGCCAGAATATTAAAAACTCGATTTTCTTCCTATAATACCTTCCTTACTAATGGCTGGGAATATGTAGAGGATGAGGCTATTGATGAGGTTTGCATGAGTATCAAAGCAATAACACCAATCCTATTTGAAGGTTGGACAGGCAGGAGTGGACCAGAGCGGGTGCTTGAAAATTTCAAAAGATATGCTACCCGCCCAAAAATGAAAGTGCGGGCAGAAAGCCTATTTGTTCCTGAATATATCGATAGGGATGAGATTGGAAATATAGCCCGGTTCATTGCAACCGTAGACCCTGCCATTCCCTATCGTATTGATGGATATATCCCTTTTGGAATAAAGGATAGGTTCAGGAAACCAACTAAGGAAGAAATGGAAGAGGTAAAAATGGTTGCAGAAAGATACCTGAGGAATGTCTCTATCCTGTATAAGGGAGTAAAGGTAAAAAATAAGGTGGAAAGGATATATTAAAGTAAATGCAAATTGTAAATTGTAAAATGGATAATGAAAAATTGAAAACTGTAGCATTTCGTAGGTCTTGTCACCCTTCATGGATGTATTCTCATTTTACATTTTTCATTTTACAGTATCCATTTTACAGTTCTTTGCACAGGTTGAAATTTCTTGGTGCAATCTTTTTGGTTGTATTTTTACATTTTGGTGTTGCCTGCTATGCACAACAGGAGTATCCGAACAGGTGCACCTGGAAGAGGATAATATCCTTGAGCCCTCCCTTGACAGAGCAACTTTACCTCCTTGGAGTTGAGGATAGATTGGTTGGGGTGACGACATACTGCAAAAGACCTCCTGAGGCAGAAAAGAAGGAAAAGGTTAGCTCTTGCATAAATGCAAGCATGGAGAGGATTATAGCCCTTGCACCTGACTTGGTTCTGGCGTCATCCTTAAGTAATACTAATCAGATGCAAACACTAAAGAATTTAGGGATAAATGTTGTCTGCTTTCCTACACCTAAAAACTTTGTTTCTCTTTGCGAACAATTTTTGGAACTGGCAAAATTGGTTGGAAAGAAAGAAGAGGGAGAGAAGATAGTAAAGCAGACGAAGAAAAGGGTAAGTGCCATTACTAAAAAGGTAAATAAAAGGATAAAGAGTAAACCGACTGTCTTTGTTCAGGTTGGAGCAAAACCACTATTTACCGTCACCAAAGATTCCCTTGTTAATGAGTTTATTGAGATTGCAGGCGGGCTCAATATTGCTAAGGAAGCAAAGACAGGGCTGTATAGTCTGGAAGAGGTTTTGCAAAAAAACCCGGATGTTATCATCATTACCACTATGGGAATAGTAGGTGAGGAGGAAAAGAAAAATTGGCAAAAGTATAAAACCCTGAAGGCAGTAAAGAATAAACGAATTTATATTGTGGATTCGTATAAACTATGCAGTCCCACACCAGTTAGCTTTGCAGGGACATTGGAAGAGATAATAAGGATTTTACATCTTAAGTAACCATTTAGGTTATTCAAGGATAAAGAATGAGGAACTGTAAAATGGGTACTGTAAAATGACAAATGTAAAATGGGAGGATGTAAATGAAAGGTGATGATATTGCTGGAAGATTGCTTGATTTTGGAGTACGAATTATCACTATAGTTAATGCACTGCCCAAAATTATAGTTGGTAGGCATGTTGGAGGACAATTATTACGGTCAGGCACTTCTGCTGGTGCCAATTATGAAGAGGCTCGTGGAGCAGAGAGTAAAGCAGATTTTGTTCACAAGATGGGTATTGTTCTTAAGGAATTGTTGGAATCTCGTTACTGGTTGAAGGTGGTAGATCGTGCACAATTACTTTCACATACTCGTTTACAAGATATACTTATTGAGGTTGAAGAATTATGCAAAATGATCGGAAAATCGGTTCTTACCGCCAAAGCATAAGACTAACTTTTCAATTTTTCATTATCCATTTTACAGTTTACAGTTGTTTTTGTAACTGGCTGAACGATTACGATTTTACATCCTGAGAGTAAAAGGAGGATACAGGTATGAAAGGTTTAATTCAGGTCTATACCGGTGATGGTAAGGGTAAGACAACTGCGGCAGTTGGGCTGGCAGTAAGAGCAAGAGGTCAGGGTCTTCGGGTCGGCTATATCTATTTTCATAAAGAGCCGGAAAAGTGGGGATACTCTGAACATAGGATTTTGACAGAACTCGGGGTGGACATCTTCGGCTTTGCCAAAAAACATCCACATTTTTATAAAGAGATAAGCCTTGAGGAAATACGGCAGGAATGCCTTTGTGGATTGAGGTTTATCAAGAAACTTTACGGCGAGAACAAGTATGATTTGCTCATATTGGACGAGATAAATATTTCTATGCGTGAAGGATTTTTGAAAGAAGAAGAGGTGTTGGAGATATTGACGGTTAAGCCGGAGGGTTTGGAATTGGTTTTGACCGGCAGGGGTGTACCTCAAGGAATAATTGAGAAGGCAGACTTAGTTAGCGAGATAAAGGCGATAAAGCATCCTTACGATATGGGAATCCAGAGAAGAAAAGGGATTGAGTATTGAGTAGGAAGTTAGCATAAACAAACCCTAACCCCGAAGGGGTGACATTATTGTAGAATGAGAAAGACATGAGAAAAATCAAGGCTAAAGCCGAATTAGTTATATTGTCGCACCTCCGCCATAAATGGCGGAGTTATTAAAAGAGAGTAGAAGTAACTCCGCTCTTTAGAGCGGAGGGGGGAAAACCCCCAAAAAACCGGGCTTTAGCCCTGAAAGAATAAGGAGGAAAAAACAATAATGAAAAAAATTTGGTTGATAGGTGTATTAGGGATAGGTTTGCTTTTGGGTTTGAGCGGGACAGGCTTTACTCAACAACAAGGAACAGTAACAGGGGTGATTGAATTAGAAGAGGTTGTGGTGACGGCAACAAAGGTGGAGAAAAGGATTGGTGATGTGCCGGTGAGTGCATCAGTGGTTACAAAGGATGAGATGGAGAAAAAGGCAAGGGTTACATTTGTGGATGAGGCGTTAAAATATGAGGCAGGGGTATCGCAGAAACGAGCCAAATTTGCAGATGTAATGAGTAGCAAGATTTCACTTCGTGGATTTAGCGGTGGACAGAAAACGCTTGTGCTACTTGATGGCATGCCGACAAATGATGCCTATGCCGGAGGGACCGATTTGGGTAACCTATCGATTGGAGATGTAGAACGAATAGAGGTGGTCAAGGGACCATTTTCAAGCCTTTATGGCGGAGAGGCAATGGGTGGTGTCATAAATGTTATCACCCAAACACCGCAAAAAGAGGATTTTGAGGTCAAAAGCTCGGTCTCCGATTACAATACTTATTGCCACATCCTGAACTATGGAAATAAAGTGGGCAAAACATCTTTTTCCATTAATCTTGAGAAAAGGACAAGCGAGGGGGATAGAACGGATTTGGTGACTAAATCTGTAAGTCCGGGAACCTCAGCAACTAAGATTACAGGCTGGACCAAAACCAATACGGTTGTAGACTTATCTACACCATAAACCCGGCATCTAATCTTTCCTTCTCGTATAAAGGAAATAGGCGGGAATATGGGTATAGTGACCCACAAAGTAACCTTGTAAATCAAAATGGAACACCGACTGATAGCGGAACAGTTGAGTTACCAGGCGAAGGCAGGATGACTCTCTCTCCAAAGGATTTTTTAAGCACCTGGGGAGAAGTGGAAGATAATGTCTATGGTTTGGGTTATGATACCTTGCTCGGAAAGATTGCCTTAAAAGGGAGGCTTAATCTCATTGATTCCGATGATTTCTATGTAAGCCCGGAAACCGGGGCAAATTATTATGGAGGTCCTGGGAAATTGTCTAAGACATCTCCCAAAGATACCCTTTTTGGTAAGGTTCAGCTCGACCTTCCGTTAATGGAAACTAATCTCATCACCTGGGGCTTGAATTACCGAAACGATTCTGCGAAAGCCCGTGATTGGAAGATTAGTAATTGGAAGGATGAGTCATCAACAGGTACAGGTAGTCCAACTTATGAAGTCGGAGGAAAGGCAAGAACTATTGCTTTCTATACTCAAGGTGAGGTTCAACTGCTTAATACCCTGAAACTATTCCTGGGTGCAAGATACGATACCTGGAAAAACTACGATGCCTCATTGCTCGACGGTACCAAATCAACAAGGTATGCGGATAAGGAAAGGACAGCCTTTTCTCCTAAGATAGGGTTGCTCTATAAGTGCCAGAGGGGCTCCCTCCCGGAATTTGAAAAGGGACTGTACAAATTGGATGGTATCCGTGCATCCTGGGGTAAGGCATTCAGGCCACCAACAATTTATGAGTTATATAGAACATGGAAAACAGCTACCGGTAAAACTTATGCAGGCAATCCTGAACTTTCTCCAGAGACCACACAATCTTATGAGATAGGCATTGACCAGCATCTGGGTAAAATAGCCCTTTCGGCAACATACTTCCAGAGTAAAATAGATGACCTTATCTATGGCAAATGGGCTACCAGCACCTATTCTGTCAAGGAAAATGCAGGATGTGGTAAGATAGCCGGGTTTGAAACTGAGGCTAAGATGAAAATTACCTCATATCTTGATGTCTTTGCCAATTATACCCTGCAGGATACAGAGATTACCTCAAATCCAGCTGACCCTAAAACGGTTGGAAAGGATTTTGAGTATGTGCCGGAGAAGATGTATAACATGGGGTTTTCTTTCCATAGAAATGTCTTAGATGCCTCTTGCACCTGGCACTGGGTAAAGAAGATGTATGCAACCTCTGATAATATTGATGTTGTCAAAGGCGTGTATGGAGCGTATGATACGGTGAACACAGTAGATATGAAGGTTGGATATGCTTTCAAGGAAAATATGAGACTATCCCTGGTTGTGGATAACCTCTTTGACAAAGAGTATTACCAGTGTTACAAGTCACCCGGGAGGATAGCTACTTTTGAGGTGAGGTGTAAATATTAGGGTATGGAGTGCGGTAGATTGTTACCGCTTTAATAGTAGATTGCAGATATAAAGAAAAGCGAAGGCAAGCCTTCGCACTCCAAAAGTAAAATTTCATTAGGATAGAGATGCTCGGGTGAAAAGATTGTTATATGCTTCTTTGCGATGGCCAATTTTCAATATGGTTATCTCGATTTTTTCTATTTTATAAACAACCCGATAATCACCAATCCTTAAACTCCAAAGGGATTTAAGGCTGTATCTTAAAGGTTTCCCATAAAGAGCAGGTTCTTTTAATAGCCTATTTTCTATACCAGATTTGATTCGGGCTTTAATATCTTTGTTGAGTGGTGGGAGGTCTTCTTTTAACACAAGGGGATGATAAAATAAATGGTAACTCATTTAGTTATCCCAGACCTGACTATGAGTGAGGGCAGATTTTTTATTAAATGTGGCAAACCGTTCTTCTCCAACCTTTGCCCAATGGAAGTCCTCTGATAACTCGTAGGCTTGTTGAATGATATCCCTTAATTTTAAGGAGACGGATATCCCTTGAGCCATGGCACTTTGTTTCACCCATTCATAAAGGGGTGGTTCAAGAACAGCATTAACTCTCGGATTTTTTGTGGGCATGATGGTTACCTCCAAAATAATAATAGCATAAGTGATGAACTTTTGTCAAGAAAATTTTTTAGAGGCGGTTATAAATATTGATTAAAACAGACCAACTAACAAAATATTTCGGTAAGATAAATGAGGTAGCACCTCTGGCAGCGGTAGATAACCTCAGCCTCCATATTGAGGCAGGTGAAATATTTGGCTTGCTTGGACCAAATGGAGCGGGCAAAACCACGACGGTAAAGATGCTTAATACCCTTATTTTGCCTACATCCGGCAGGGCAGCGATTAATGGCTTAGATGTTGTAGGTGCGGCTGATAAGGTCAAGTGGTTGATTGGTGTTTGCCCACAGGAGAATAATATTGACAAAGAACTTACTTGTTACGAAAATCTTTATATTCACGGCTTGCTCTATAAAATGAATGAAATAAAAGAAAGAATAGATGAGTTACTCAGGTGGACCGGGCTTTCAGATAGGGCAGGTACTTTGGTTAAAACATTTTCCGGTGGTATGCAAAGGCGACTCCTTATTTGTAGAGCTATTATGCACAGACCCGGGGTGTTGTTTTTGGATGAGCCGACCGTTGGACTTGACCCACAGATAAAACGCCAGATATGGGACCTTGTCCGCGACTTAAACCGACAAGGGGTAACTATCTTGCTTACTACACATTACATTGAAGAGGCAGAACTCCTTTGCCATCGAGTCGGTATCCTGAGCCATGGCAAATTAATTGCCCTGGGTAGCCCTGAAGAACTCAAGGCAAAAATAGGCGGCTTTGTCGTTGAGTCACTTGATGATGGAGTAACAAATTACAGATTATTTGAAACAAGGGAAGAGGCGTATGAGTTTGCAGAAAAACGGGTTGATGATGTACTTATCCGTGAATCAAATTTAGAGGATGTGTTTATAAAGCTTACAGGAGAAAGGATTGAAAGATAAATATTCACCACGGAGACACAGAGACACGGAGAAAATTATTATTTTAAACATCTTTCTCTGTGTCTCCGTGCCTCTGTGGTGAAAATAATAAGGAGATTTACTGATGAATTTTTACCCTATATTTTTGCATGAGATGATAATATTTAAACGAAGGGTAGCCGGGATTGGCTATCTATTTTCTACAATGATTACTCCATTACTTTACCTGATTGCCTTTGGATTAGGGTTAGGTAAAGGGATGAGTGTTGATGGTATTTCTTATCTTGTATTTGTTGTGCCGGGGATTTGTGCCATGAGCTCTATGACCAATTCTTATACCTGGATTGCTACATCTATTACGGTTGGAAGACTCCATTTTAAAACCTTTGACGAGTATATGGTAAGCCCTATAACCCCTACAGATATTATGCTTGGTGAAGTTTTATCCGGCGTAGTGCGAGGTCTTTTTGCCTCATCTCTTGTTTTAATAGCCGGGGCAATATTTGGGGCAGGATTTCCTGCCAATCCTGTTTTTTGGATTGTCTGGATATTGAATTGCTTAATCTTTGCCTGTTTTGGTGTTATCTCCGGCTTTTTAGCCAAATCACATGAGGACACAGCCACATTCTCTAACCTATTCATTATGCCTATGTCTTTTTTCTGCGGAACATTTTTCCCAATAGATAAACTGCCATACATTATTAAAACAGGACTCTATTTTTTACCACTAACCCATGCAAGTAGTGCCTTGCGAGCAAGCTTCATGGGACAACAAGTAAATATAAATTCCATAGGGATTATGATTCTTATATTTATCCTTTGTTTCTATTGGGGAATAGTAACTATCAAGAGGGCAAATAGATGAAACATTCATGAGCCGTTAGTCTCACAAAGAGGGATGAAAATTGAGAAGATATATAGCCACAGATTCACAGATTGAACTTATGAAATATTCAGAACAAGAATATCCATTACAAAAAGAATAATCTGTGAATCTGTGGCTCTATCTTTCTTTGCGACCTTTGCGAAAAGCAGAATGAGGTATTTTCAGATGAACAAACAAAAGAAATATCTTTTTATATTAATCGTTGGTGTAGTAATTGCGTGTATCATTGGGGTGATGGTAGGACCTGTATTCATTCATCCCTTAGTCGTTCTCAAAATATGGATACATAAGATTTCCTGTGGGTTATTCTTTCAGTCTGCTGACTGGAATAGTATTGCGGAGACAATCGTGCTTGACATTCGTACACCGCGGGTTATACTTGCCATGCTTGTGGGTATGGGGCTGGCAATATCAGGGACAGCCATGCAAGGCTTATTCCGTAATCCTATGGCAGAGCCTTATGTTTTGGGTATGTCTGCAGGTGCAGCCACAGGGGCAACATTAGCCATGGTTCTGGGTATTGGCACGGTATTTGGTGGGCTGACCATCCCGGCTATGGCTTTCTTAGGTGCAACGGCAACTATATTTGTGGTTTATAATATCGCCAGAACCGAAGGCAGGATTCCAACTGAAACCTTGCTTTTATCAGGTATTGCTGTTGGATTCTTTCTTTATGCGGTTGTTTCATTTTTAAAGCTGATTGCCTCTGAACATACCCTGCGGGACATAGTGCTGTGGTTGATGGGCTCATTTGCCTCAGGTAGCTGGCAAGATGTCAAAATTGTGGCTCTTCCCATACTTTGTGGAATTTTTACGCTTTATCTTTTCTCAAGGGAGTTGAATGTCATTGCCTTTGGTGAGGAACAGGCATTACATCTTGGGGTAGAGGTTGAGAGGTGTAAGCGAATACTTTTGATAGCCTCAAGCCTTATTACAGCCGTTTCTGTTGCTGTCTCCGGAATAATTGGGTTTGTAGGATTGGTTATCCCCCATATAACCCGATTAATAGTTGGTCCTAACCATTATATCCTTCTACCGGCATCTGCCCTGGGTGGTGCCATATTTCTTGTTCTGGCTGATATATTAGCCAGAACAGTTACTCAGCCAATGGAAATACCCATAGGTATTATCACTGCCGCTATTGGTGCACCATACTTTGTGTATCTGTTGCGGCGAAGGAAGAAGACGGTTAACTGGTGGTAGATAGTATTTAGAATACAGAGCACAGAATACAGAATACAGATAATTAAATCTGCAGAGGGATAAAGATGTTAAAAGTACAAAATATAAAAGCGGCATATCAAGACAGGGTAGTAATTGAGAATGTAAGTTTTGAGGTAAAAGAGGGTGAGTTTCTGGGTATCATTGGTCCAAATGGTGCAGGCAAAACTACCTTGATTAAGGTTATGACCGGGGTAAAAAGGTCTGCCTCAGGTGAAGTATTATTGGATGAGAAGCCTATATCTTCCCTTTCTCGAAGGCAAATAGCTCAAATTATGGCTGTGGTGCCACAAGGCATATTCATTCCACCCCTGTTCACGGTTGAGGATGTAGTCTTAATGGGTAGATATGCCCATCAAAGGAACAGGTTTGGTATCACAAAAGAAGATATGTCGGTATGTGAGGAGGCAATGAAGAAAACCGATACTATTACCTTTCGACATCGGCAAATAAACGAATTAAGTGGTGGTGAGCGACAGGAGGTAATCATTGCCCGAGCACTTGCCCAGGAACCAAAAATATTTATGCTGGATGAACCAACTGCAAACTTAGACATAAAACACCAGATGAGGGTACTTGGGCTGGTGAAGACATTGGTCAGGGAACATAAAATTACTACAGTTATGGTTATTCATGATTTGAATTTAGCCGCAAGATTCTGCGATAGACTTATTTTATTGCATAATCAAAGGATTTTAGCCGATGGTATTTCTCAACAAGTCCTTACCCCAAAAAATCTTTTGGAGGCTTATGAGGTAGAGGTAAAGGTTGAGTATAATGAGCTATTACGAGTACTACAAGTGATAGTGATTGAGGGGAAGAATTTTGAATTATGAATTTTGAATTAAGAAGGTATCCCTTCAAACAGAGGAAAAGAGATGAACTGTCAATCTAAAGCATTTCAAGGAGCTATTCTAATATCTATTTTCATCCATGCATTGGTGTTTTTTAGTTTTATGGGCATAAACAAATCCTGTGTTGCCCATACAAATAAGAGAATAGATAGAATAATTGAGGTTGATTTAATTGAGGTAGCACCTCTGTCACAGGAAAACCCAAACCCTGAGCCTGAAAAACCTGTACTAAAACCTCTACCACAGGAAATTGTTAGAAAGAAAGTAGATGAACCTAAACCCTTACCAGAAGGAGTGTCGGCGGTTACTTCCGCACTACCGGAAGATAACCCAATCGTTACCAAAAAGCCTGCGGTGGCGGTAAGTGAGCCTGAAAAGGGGTTAGCGTCAGGAGTGGAAGGGATGGAAGTGGAAAGACATCAGGATATTCCCACTTCTCACTTCTCACTTCCCACTTCCCATTTACCAGATAGTCAGCAGATAAATTTGATATACCAAAAGAAGGTACGAGAAAAAATCGAACAGGTGAAATTATATCCTGTTCTGGCAAGAAGAAATGGGATTGAGGGTCAAGTAAAGGTGCAATTTACAATCCTGTCCAATGGTAGGGTGACAACGATAGAACTCATCAAGTCTTCCGGTAATAAAATCCTTGATGATGCGGCAAAAAATGCCATCAAACACGCCTCTCCATTTTCCCCTATCCCCGAAGGCATATCAAAGAAAGAATTACAGATGGGAATAAATATTGCCTTCAGGTTGCTAATGTAAAAAAATTTTAAAAAAACAGTTGACAAAATTCCAATCTTGTGTTACAATTTTAAAAATCGTAACAAGAGGAGGTGATAAGATGAAGAGAATTTGGGTAATTTCAGTATTAGCGATAACTTTGGTTTCTCAGGCTTATGCTGATGTTGAGACCAAAGTAGGGGGATTGATAGAGGTTGGGTATGAAAAGATAGGGAAAGGAAAAGGCGTTATGAGTGCAGAGGATATTGAGGTGGCTATTGAAGTTAAGCTGAACGATAAAGTTTCTGGGAATGTACTTTTGAGACCTGATGCAGAGGCTGAGAATGACGGAGATATACTTGATGAAGTGGGTATAACCCTGCAAAATTTTAGCCAGGTGCCTCTATCTCTCTATGTAGGTAAGGCTGTAATGCCCTTTGGGGTCTTCAATTCCCACTTAATAAGTGACCCTTGGACGAAGGAGAATAATGTCATCTGCTGGGAGATAAATCAAGTTGGTCTGATTGGCTCTTACAATAAGGAAAGGGCAAATTTCAGTCTTGCCATCTATGACTCTTCTGCTGATGAAGAGCCCTCTGCTATTGCCACACAGGTTTCTCTTTCTCCGATTGAAGGGGTTACCATTGGTGCAGGATACAGAAGCCAGAAGGGAGATAAGACAGGCACAAACACCCTTTCTGATGTCTCTGCTATGACAGAATATAGAAAAGGTCCAGTGACAATAGACATTGAATACTGTGAGGCAACAAAGAGGGAGAAAGATGAGCCAAAGCCATCTGCTTATTCTGTTGGTTTGGCAGGAAAGATAAAAGAGCCTTTGGAGATAGCTTTAAGATACGATGGGTTTAAGGATGATGACAAAAATGCCATATCATCTAAGTCAAGAATAGGGATAGGCGTAAACTACACCCTACTTGAAGAAACTACCCTAAGTCTTGAATATGGCAAGACAAAATTAGAAGAAGGAGATAACCAATCAAGCTATTTAGCCAAGTTGGCTATAGAATTTTAAGGAGGTAAAAAATGCATATACCAGATGGATATTTAGGACCTGCAACTTGCGGTGTTTCTTATGTGGCGATGTTGCCGATATGGACGATTGCATCAAGGATTGTCAAAAAAACACTGAAGGCAAAACAGGTACCGATGCTGGCAATAGGTGCGGCATTCAGTTTTGTGATTATGATGTTCAATGTGCCGATTCCTGGAGGCACAACCGGGCATGCGGTAGGCGGCGTTCTCGTGGCAATACTGCTTGGACCTTGGGCGGCTTGTATTGCCATTACAGTAGCTCTTGTAGTTCAGGCACTTCTCTTCGGTGATGGTGGAATCACCGCCATTGGCGCCAACTGTTTCAACATGGCTTTTGTGCTTCCGTTCACTGGCTATTACATCTACAAGGCGATTAGCTATAATGCCCCCATTGATTCAAAGAGAAGGGTTATTGCCGCAGGTATTGCCGGTTATGTAGCACTTAATATTGCCGCAGGACTTACCGGATTTGAGTTCGGTATCCAACCGCTACTACATAAAACAGCAAGCGGACAGGCACTCTACTGTCCTTATGGATTGAATGTGGCACTACCGGTAATGTTGGGAGAACATCTATTGGTTTTTGGCTGGGTGGAGGCTATTGTAACTGCCCTCGTCATAAAGTATTTACAGAAACAATCGCCGGAATTTCTGGAAGAAGGGAGGAAAAACTGATGAAAATCATTACTAAACTTTGGATAGGGATGGCAGTATTGATTCTACTTTCTCCACTTGGGCTTATCTTGCCGGAGCATTTTAAGGCAGGCTCGGCCTGGGGCGAATGGGGAGCAGATGAGATGCAAAAACTTGTTAGTTATATTCCCCAAGGGCTTGAAAAGCTCGCCGGTATTTGGAATGCACCTATGCCAGATTATGCCTTTTCCGGCTGGGAAGAAAAGGGACTGACACACCTGAGTTTTGCCTATGTAATCTCTGCCATCGTAGGGATTGGTATAATCGTTATCACGGTAATGGGTATAGGAAAATTATTAGTCAAGAAAGGCGAATTCAGTGTTAAAAAACAATAATTTTATAGAGCACTCGATTACGGGCACTGTATCATTTTTCAAGGAATCTATTTTCGTCGATGAATATGCGGCAAAGAATGGATTCTTGCAATCATTAGACCCAAGGATTAAGGTAATAACATTCTTCATGTTTATTTTGGCAATCCTCATTACAAAGAGTATTATCGTTTCTTTCTGTTTATATGTCGTATGCCTGATTCTTGCATGTTTTTCTAAGGTAAATATGGGTTTCTTTTTGAAAAGAACATGGGTGTTTATACCGATATTCTCTTTGTTTATCGCAATTCCAGCGATATTCAATGTCTTTACTCCGGGAAATACCCTGTTTACCGTACCTGTGCTCGGCGTAGAGCTTATAGTTACGCGTCAAGGGTTGTTTGGAGCAATATTATTTCTCATGCGTGTCATTGCATCGGTATCATTCGCCGTTCTTCTCAGTGTTACGACTAAACATTTCGTATTACTTAAGGTGTTGCGTATTTTTAGAGTACCACAAATTTTCGTTATGACGATTGGTATGTGTTATCGGTATATCTATCTTTTTTTGGAAATAATCGAAAATACATATCTTGCCATTAAGAGCCGTGTTGGCACACGGCTACATTACAAAAAAGGCCAGCATATCGTCGCCTGGAATATATCCTCCCTCTGGCATAGGTCATATTATCTCAATGAGGCGGTTTATAATGCTATGCTTTCGCGGGGATACACAGGAGAACCTGTTCCATTAGATGATTTCAAAACAAAATCAAGAGACTGGGTATGGCTATTTTTGACCGCACTGTTTTTTGTAGGCATACTCTATATAAACTGGAGATAACTACTCAGCTATAGAAAAATAGAACGCAGATGACGCAGATAAATATGATGAACGCAGATAATTACAAACATTAAACCTGAATTAAACGCAAAGTTTTTTAAATAAAAAATCTTATTTAATCATAAAAAATCAGCGTCATCAGCGTTCTATGTATTAATATAGGTGAGTAATTACAACTGGAGAGTAACATGAGCGAAAAAATCTTTGAATTAAGAGATGTTTATTTTTCTTATATGGGGAAATTTCCGGCGTTATGCGGCGTAGATATTACTATAGAACAGGGGCAGAAGATAGCCGTTATCGGTGCAAACGGTTCGGGCAAATCAACGCTTTTACATCTTTTGGATGGACTTATTTTCCCGGATAAGGGCAGTGTTAAATTTTTTGGGGAAGAATTAAAAGAGGGTTCTTTTAATGATGAAAATTTTTCAAGGACTTTTAGGCGGACTGTAGGATTAGTCTTCCAGAATCCGGATGTCCAGTTATTTTGTCCAACGGTAAAAGAAGATATTGTTTTTGGTCCGTTACAACTTGGGGTTGACAAAGAAGAAATTAAAAAGCGTCTTGAGGAACTTGTGACTATATTGGGTATTCAGAATTTGCTTGATAGATTGCCGCATCAGTTGAGTATAGGCGAGAAACGCAAGGTCGCCATAGCATCCTCTTTAATCATAAATCCGGATATTCTTATTTTGGATGAGCCAACCGCAGGATTAGACCCTTTGACCGCCAGACACATTATCGACTTGCTCATTCAAGCAAATGAATCAGGGAAAACAATCGTTACCTCGACACATGATTTGCATATTGTCGAGGAAATATCGGATATTGTCTACATCTTTAGCCAGGATAAGAAAATAGTTAAATCTGGCCAGCCAGATACAATCTTAAAAGATTTGGTACTGCTTCAAGTTAATAATCTCGTACATATACATAGTCATAAGCATAAAGACAAGACTCACACCCATTCTCATCTGCATCTTGAACATCATTTCGAGTAATTAATAAAAAAATGGAAGATAAAGATTAAAAGGAATAGTTCAGGTGTAAATAAGAAAAAAGGGGAAATGGGGAAAAATGGAAAAGAATTTAGGATGAAATTGGGAAAAGACGGTTTTGTCTACATTTCCAAGCCTTATTCCGCTTTAATGAAGGAATTTTTAACTGAAAAATAATGGAATTTCCTCTTTTTCCTACTTTCCCTTGCTTATATCTTCTAAACTGTTACGCAAAAAGAATTTCGTGGTAAGTTCATACTTTATCAATTTCCCCCCGATTTTTTCTTTTCATTCTTTTTCTCTTCTTCCTTTTCTTTTTTACTTAGGTCTGCCTTAAGACTAAATTCTTCTACCTCCTGGTTTGCCATCGTATGCTTAACAATACTTCCTATAAATTCTACTTGCTCAAAATAAGGTGAATTTTCTAAGATAGGTAATAATGATGAGGCAGAACCCAATGTCCTTCCTCTTAATTCCTTTAATTTATCCCCTTCAAAGGTGATATTTTTTATCCCGACATTGGAAGGTAAAACATTGGATAATTCAAGCAGTAAATCTAAGAGGCTCGCCTCGTTAACCTTATCATGGCAAAGGAGTGTCCAATCCTCCTGAAATTCTAAAAGTTGTGTTCTTTGACTCATTATTTTATTGAGTATAGGTTTATTTTTATCAATAACTGTTCGGATTACCTGTAATTCCCTTTCTTTACTTGCCATATTTAAACAAAAAATCCCATTTAATAAAATAAAGATTATGGTTGCTGAAATCCCTATTTTGGTGTAAATTGCTTTTCTTATTTCCTTAGTTATAATTTCCTTCATAGGAGAGAGGTCAATTCGTAATAGACCTTCCTTTATTCCTCTCAAGACACAAGTAATAGAAGTAAGCTCCGCAGGTCGGTAATCGGTAATCGGTAATCGGTTATCGGTAACATTAGGAGCTTGCTCTCTAACATTAGAACCGGTTTTTGAGGTCAAAGAAACAAATGGATTAACACTGAGCGTTTTAATCCCTAATTCTTCTTTTAACTTTTTAGCTAAATTATCAGCTGGTATTGCCAGAATTATCTTATCGACTTTAAATTCCGGCGTTGAGGTAACACCTCTGGTAGAGGTTTGAAAGTAATCAATGATTTTCTTTATTTCTTCTAAAAAGACAGCATCATCTACTAAAGAAGGAAGACTCTTGGTGAACTCTAAATTTCCATTCTTAAAAAGGCTTATTTCACTATAGTCATTGCCTCCGGTTATTAATAAAACCGTGTTTTGCTTAAACTCTTTAGAAAACAACTCCAGACACAGGTTAATTACTCCAAAAGAATCAACATCTACAAATTTGGGCTTTAGTCCGGCTTGAGATAAAAGTTGTAAATAAGGGTCAATTATTTCTTTTCTAACAGCAACTAATAAAATATTAGTCTTTTTTTCATTAACGAGGCAAGCCTCATCACCTAAAATTTGGTAATCGTAATAGACCTCATTCATAGGATATGGAATATGTTCTTCAATTTCATATTTTAGAGCCTGAGCTATTAAATCCCGCTTTATTAGTGGTAATTCAATGATATTTACCAAAACCTGTCTTCTCGGAATATTCAAACATAAGTATTTTGTTTTAATATTATTTTCCCTGAAGAATTTTTTTATCCCTAATATGTCCGACTTGTCCGACTTGTCAGACTTCTCCAATGTATGAGTTTTAATTAAACTTAATTTCTCATAAGTTCCCTTTAATTGAACAATCTTAATTTTATCTTTAGTTATTACAAGTCCAATACTTATCATTTTATTTCTCCATGACCACTATTCGTTCATAAAGTTTTTCTTGAGGGCTGGTTTCAGTTGCAAAGTCCTCAACAGGTTTATTCATGAAATCCTGAAATAATTGTTTATCAAATAAAGGGATAGCCTCCTCGTTATCTCCAAGATAGGTAGTGGACATCGTATCTTCATACTCTTTATCCCACAAAATATTACCCGTTAGCCCTTCAAAAAGGGATATGGACACACTGATTTGGACATTCCTTTTAATATAAGGTTGTTGGTAATAGACAAATTCCTTCTTCTCAGTAGAATAGTAATTTTTAAGCTCAAAATCCTTGTGTCTATTATCATTAAATTTATTAATTTTAATTATAAATAATCCCTCAGTGGATAAAATTTTATTTAAAGTGACGAGCTTTGAAGATTTTTCTAAGTCCTTCTGAGTAATAGATTCATCCTCAAGCAATTCCTTTATTTCATAATCTTCTAAGATATAAAAGGGACTTTCTTCACCCATATTTATCTTGAATAATTCTAACATCATCTTGCTCATTTCAAGTGTATTTTTATCTTGCTGGTCTTTTGGAAAGGTAAAAACAGCTACCCGATTTATCTTATCAATCTTTATTTTGGGCTCTGACATTCTTTTGATGGTAATCTTCGAAGTAGAAATTTTCGAGGAAGTTTTCTTTGAATCTTGAATCTTTAACCCTGAACCCTGCACCTTGAACCCTGAATCTTGTTTAAAGGTAGTAATTGTCCCTATATATTCTTTCTCAAACGACTTTAGATTTTTTTGATACACAGGTGTTTGAAAATCTAATTCAATTGCCTTTTGATAAGCCTGTGTTGCCTCCTCATTCTTATTGAAATATTCATAGACAATCCCTAAGTTATTATATATTGATGCCTTTTGAGGTGCTAATTCCAATGCCTTTAAAAGGTGGAGTTTAGCATCATGCCAGAGACTCGATTTTATATAGTCAGCACCTATATTGTTTTGTAATATACAGTCTTGCTTGAGCGTGGACGATACCGTGCCACATCCGGTTAATAACAGGAGGAATATCCATATTGCCTTATATTCTGACACAGAGTCTCCTTTGGTAATGTGTAATGTTAATTGTGTAATGTGTTATGTAAAACATTACACATTACACAATTTTATCCAATATACCGTTAACAAATCCTGGTGAATCCTGCGTGCTAAAGGTTCTAGCTAATTCTACGGCTTCATTAATTACGACGGCTTTAGGGGTATCTTTCATTTCCAACAGTTCAAATATTCCGAGGCGAAGGATATTGCGGTCAACTATGGCTATCCTTGAGAATTCCCAGTTATTTGCAAGGGAGGCAATAATAGAATCAATTTTACTTAGTTTTTTTGAGACACCTCTAATTAAAATTTCAGCGAATTCCTTAATTTCAGGCAATGTATTTTTATACTCTTGCCAGAACATTGAAATTACCTCATCCGGGTCGGTTTGAGATGTTTCAATCGCAAATAGTAGTTGAAGAGCCAATTCCCTTGCCTTTGTTCTTTTTCGTTTCATCTTTTCCTTTAAGAGTTAAGAGTAAGGAGTTAGGAGTGAAGAGAAATTCTTTCTCCTAACTCCCTAACTCCTCAACTCCTAACTCCTTAACTCAATGCTTACACAATTTTGTATAAATTAGCCATTTCAATCGCTGAAAGGGCGGCATCAAAGCCTTTGTTGCCACTTTTAGTTCCAGCCCGTTCAATAGCCTGTTCAATCGTCTCTGAGGTGATAATTCCAAAGATAACAGGGATACCGGTTTCTAATGAGACATTAGCAATGCCTTTAGAGACTTCATTACAGATATAATTAAAATGAGGTGTTTCCCCACGAATAACTACCCCCAGACAGATAACGGCATCATACTTTTTTGTGTCAGCTAATTTCTTTGCCAAATAGGGAATTTCAAAAGAGCCGGGAACTTTAACCATCTCTACATCTTCTTCTTCTACCCCATGTCGAATGAGTGCATCTAAACAGCCATCAATTAATTTAGATGTAATGAACTCATTAAATCGTGAAGCAATTATACCTATCTTCAGCCCCTTTGCATCTAATTTACCTTCATAAACCTTCATCTTATCCTACCTCCTATTTTAAGAGATTAAGATTGAGGTTAAGGTTGAGGTTGAAGTTTCTATTTCTTAACCTTATCCTCAACCTTTTTTAAGAGATATTTCTCAACCTTATCCTTAACCTCAACCTTTTTGTTTTTAATTATACCATAATTCCTTAAAAAGTCAAGTAGAAAAATGATTTGTCGGTAATGGGTTAGTCTTCGGGGGGAATATGGAAAAATGTATCAACAGGATTCAAGGGGTTGAGGGGTCGAGGGGAATAAGGGAAAACAAACACTCGAACCCTCGAATCCTGGACCCCTTTTCTCCCCCTGATAACTGACCGATTACATTTGTCGTAATCGGTTAGTCATTGGTGGGTTAATATTCATCAGGTAATTCTTTTATCTGTTTATAAGTAAACACCGGCCCATCTTTACAAACATAGATATTCCCAATATTGCACCTGCCGCATTTTCCAAGTCCACATTTCATTTTCATTTCTAATGTAGTTACAATCTGATCAGGTGTAAAACCAATCTCTGTCAGCTCCTTTAGTACAAATTTTATCATAATTGGAGGTCCACAGGTAATGGCTACTGTATTCACAGGCTCAGGTGCCATTTCTTTAAGAACAGCAGGGACAAAACCTACTCTATGTTGCCATGTTTCATCCCCTTTATCTGCCGTCAAAACAATCTCCGTGTCAGGCACTTTCTTCCAATCAGAAAGCTTGTCGAAATAACAGATGTCCACCGGGCTCCTTGCTCCATAAAGTATGGTTATCTTTTTATAATCCTGCCTCGTATCAAAACTATACTCAATGGGTGAACGCAAGGCAGCCATGCCAATGCCTCCAGCTATAAAAAGCAGGCTCTTCCCCTTGAAATCTTCAAACGGAAACCAGTTACCATAAGGACCCCGTATCCCAACAGTATCTCCAACCTCTAACTCATGGATAGCCTCTGTGACCAGCCCTATTTTTTTAATGCTACATTCAACATACTTTTTTCTGGTCTGTGGATTGGCAAAGGTAAAAACCGCTTCTCCTACCCCAAAAATTGACAGGATGAGAAATTGCCCTGCCTTCCAGATGAAATTTTCCCTTATGCTCTCATCAACAAACTCAAACCTGAAACTTTTTATATCCGGGGTTTCATCCTGTATCTCTACAACCTTAGCCATATTAGGTAAATAAATGTTTGTATTCTGCATCGCTATTTTACCTCTTCTAACACTTTTCTCAGGTCAACTCCTGCCGGACAATATTTTATGCACCGACCACAGCCTGTGCAAAGAGATTCTTTGAAATTATCCACATGATATTTGAATTTATGCATCATACGCTGCCTGAATCTTCGTTTTGGATCAATCCTTGGATTAACCCCACCTGCCATTTTTGTAAAGGTCTCAGACATACAGGTATCCCATGTCCTATTCCTTTCGCCGCAGGTATAATCAAATTCCTTTTCGCTTATGTCAAAGCAATAACAGGTAGGACAAACAAAGGTGCATACCCCGCATTTCAGGCAAGGCAGATGAACGCTGTCCCAGTAAGGAGATTCAAAAGAATTATCCAGCCTTTCCTTAATCGCCTCCAGGTTTATCTTTTTTGCTACCTTTGATTCGCTATTCTTTTTAACACCCTCTTTTTCTGCAATATCCCTTTCTATTGCATGCTGAAAATATGACGGATAATCTTCTACTATTCTTTTGCCTTTTTCCGTAACCACATCTACCAGGTATTTATCCTTTATAGGGGTTAACAATAAATCGCTACCGACACCACTACCTGGCCCACCATTTTTGAATGAGGTGCAAAAGCAGGTTGTCTCAGGCTGTTGACAGGAGATGGCAATGACTGTGGTGTTATCTCTTTTTTTGAAATAATACTCATCCTTGTAGTTGCTCCAATCGAATAATTTATCGAGCAAGTCAAATCCCATTGCATCACAGGGTCTACACCCAAATATCATGGTTTTTTTTGATACCATTTCTTCTGTCAATCCAACTCCATCCGGACTCTTCTTAAAGTCGAATAATCTTTCTGATTGCAGGTATGCTGTGTTTTTTGCTGATGTATTTGTGAGTAATGTCTCGTCGTCGTACTCTGCAAAAGAGGCTATTAAGCCATACAAAGTGGTGGTCTTATTTACTTTTCTTTTTGGTGCATAAACCAGGCATTTCCCGGTTAAATCATCTATAAATGTTTTTAGATTGTCTATGGTGTAAGGCATATCTACATTATCTCCTCTAATATCTCATCCTTCTTAAAGGTAGAAAGAGGTGGTTTGGATTCCTCATCCGCACCGCTTACATATCCAAATAGCTCAAGGGCATCCTTGGTAATTTTTTGGGTGATAAGGCTTAAAGGAATACCTACAGGGCATGCGTTTTCACATGAGCGGCAATCTGTGCATCTCCCAAATACATGTTGCATCCTGACCATCTGAAATAATTTATTCTCTTCCTTTGAAACCTTAGGATTTAAGTATTCCGGCATATTCCTCTGGGTAAAGCAATCAGGGCAATAGCAAACCGGGCAGACCTGTCGGCAGGCATAACACCTGATGCACCTCTCAAATTCCTTATTCCAGAATTCTTCTCTTTCCTTAGATGAGAGTTTCTCAAAATCTTCTACCGCATTATAGTCCTCAGACTTTGCTGAAAATTCCTTTACCTCACCAACCAAAATATCAATATCCTTTGGGGACTTCTCCTGACAGTAATCGCATCTTTGGGCTAATGTACCCTTCTTGTCTACCACTCCTTCACAAATCACACCAATTATAATAACATTCTCTTTTGGTATTTGATGCTCCTTGATTAATTCACGAATAGACCTAATATCACAACCCTTAGCCACAATCCCTATCTTAATCTTTCTGTATGTGGGCAGATAAACAGCAAGGTTATTGGTGCAATATTTGTTGATAATTAGCTTATTTACATCCTCAGGATTGTTTATGAAGACAGGTCTTGCTTGGAATTCATCATAACCTTTTTCATATCCAATAATGATATCAACCTTTGCCAATAAATTTTTTGCTATTTCCTGTAATTTTTTATCCATTTTTCTTCCAATCTCCTACCTCAGTCACAACCTTTTTAACCACCTCAGCAAATTTTTTTCCCTCAGATGCAGAGACCCAGCTGGCATGAAACCTTCTTTTATCTATTCCAAAAAACTCTAACAATCTCTTTAAACTGGCATACCGCCTTCGCCAATAATAATTGCCTTCAGTATAATGGCAATCCCCTGGATGGCACCCTGAAACTAAAACACCATCAGTCCCATGATGAAATGCCTCAATAATAAGCATTGGGTCCATCCTGCCGGTGCAGGGAATCCTGATAATCTTAATATTTGCAGGATAAATAATCCGACTTAATCCTGTAAAATCTGCCCCGGCATAACTGCACCAGTTGCATAAAAATCCTATGATATTAACATTTTCTTTCATTAAACCTTGCTCCATTATATCATTTTAAGACAAGCAAGATGCTTGTCCTACATTCCTATCTTCGGGTGAGTACCTTTATCTGCTCCATCAATTGTCTATCGGTAAACCCTTTCAGGTTTATTGCCTTAGAGTAGCAGCTTCCCACACATGCCCCACATCCTTTACAGACACTCTCTAATACCCTGGCCACATGCCGTAGATTTCCCATGGTAACCTCTTTATCCTCCATTTCTATGGCACTATAAGGACAAACATTATAACAGGTTTCGCAGCCGCTGCAAAGAGACTGATTCACATTAGCTATCATTGGCTCTATTTCCATGGTCTCCTTTGAGAATAATCCTATTACCTTTGCTGCTGAGGCAGAGGCTTGAGCCACCGTGTCAGGTATATCCTTTGGCCCCTGGCATGTGCCGGCTAAAAATACCCCGGATATTACGGTCTCTACAGGTGCTAATTTTGGATGCAATTCGGTATAAAAACCATACTGGTCATAGGGGATATGAAAAATTTGAGCCAAATCCTTAGCCCCATGTTTTGGCTCTAACCCATTTGCCAGAACGACTAAATCTGCCTCAATCTCAACTTGTTGTCCACTCAGGGTATCTGCCCCCTTGACAATAAGTTTATCCTTTTTTTCGTATATCCTTGAGACCCTGCCTCTTAAATAAATGACACCGTATTCATTTTGTGCTCTCTGGACAAACTCTTCGTATCCCTTTCCACCCGCCCTTATATCTATATAAAAGACATAGGATTGGGTATTCGGGTAATGGTCCTTAAAAAGCATAGCCTGTTTGGCTATGTACATACAGCAAACCCTGGAACAATAAGGTCTGGCTTTTGAATCGTCTCTTGAACCAACACACTGGATAAATACTACTGTTTTAGGGTCTTTGCCGTCAGAAGGCCGAATAACATGCCCATCGGTAGGACCCGAAGAATTAATCAATCTCTCAAACGCTAAGCTGCTAATCACATCCTTAATCTCACCATAACCATATTCTCCATAAGAGCTATGGTCATAAATATCAAACCCTGTGGCAATAACCACTGCACCAAACTTTTCTGTAATAAATTCATCCTGTTGATTATAATCAATAGCGTTTGCAGAACATAACTTTTCACAAACCTTACATTTACCTGTTAAAAAGTAAGTGCAGGTCGTTCTATCAATCACTGGAATATTAGGGACAGCTTGAGGAAACGGGATGTAAATGGCTGGTCTATTTTTTAACCCCTCATCAAACTCTGACTTCGCCTTCTTTTGCGGGCATTTTTGGATACATACCCCACAACCGGTACATTTTGATGAATTAACAGAACGAGCCTTTTTTTTAATCTTTATATCGAAATTTCCTATAAACCCATGGACATCTACTACTTCGCTATAGGTCATTAGAGTAATATTCTTGTTCTGGGCAATGGCAACCATTTTAGGGGTTAGGATGCAGGCGGAGCAATCGAGGGTAGAAAAGGTTTTATCTAATTGTGCCATCCTACCGCCAATTGACGGCTCTTTTTCTACCAAAGTGACCGGGAATCCAGCCTCAGCAATATCAAGGGCAGCTTGAATACCGGCAATCCCCCCACCTATAACCAGTGCCCTTTTTTCTATAGGGACAAACATCTTTATTAATGGCTCATTTTTTCTTGCTTTAGCCACAGCCATCTCGATTAATTTCATCGCCTTCTGCGTGGCTCCCTCTTTATCATCGCTATGAACCCAGGAATTATGCTCTCTAAGATTGGCAATCTCTATTAAATATGGATTTAACCCGGCTCTTTCTATTGTCCTTCTAAAGGTATTCTCATGCATCCTCGGCGAACATGCCCCCACCACAACACCGTCAAGATTATTCTGTTTTATTGCCTCAATAATTATGTTTTGCCCCGGGTCAGAGCACATATATTTATAATCAATGCTAATCTTAACCTTTGGTAGAGACTTCGCAAATTCAGTTACCCTGGCGGCATCAATCACACCGGCAATATTACTGCCACAATGGCAGATAAAAACACCTATCCTTGCCATTTAAATTAACCCCTTTGATTTTAATAATCGTTTTGGTGAAACAAAATGTTTGTGCAACATTAAATCGCTATATCCATAACCTAAAGATAAACCGATTAATTGAGTAAAGTACAAAACAGGGAGATTGAAATCCAGATTCATCTCCCCCTGTCTTGCATCTAAATTAGAATGACAGAGTGGGCAGGCAACGATGATACAATCTGCATCTGATTCTCTTGCATCTTTTAATATCTCCCCGGAAAGCCTTAACACAATATCTGTCCTGGTTAATGAGAATGTTGCCCCACAGCATTCGGTTTTATAATTCCACTTAACTGGCTCAGCACCTAAAGAAATAACTATGTTATCTAAGAATTGAGGGTCTTCTATCCTCTCATCATCGCAAACCTCAGACTTACAAACCTCCGGTTCGCAAACCTCTGGTGGTCGGGTTAACAGGCAACCGTAGTATGAAGCTACCCTTAGCCCTTTCAACTCTTTTTTGAGATTCAAGTTACCGTATTTTTTTATTACCTTCCAAAGGTGTAAAATATCTACTGTACCCTTATATTCTTCTCCGAGAACTTCGGTTGTATCTGCCTTTAGTCGGGCATCTTTTTTTAAGTTAATATCAGCTAATTTGAGTCGGGAGAAGCAAGCAGAACAGGGTGCGGTAATAGGGAGATTTTGTTTTTCTGCCCAGAGTAAATTTTTTACCGGGAGGGCAGTAGCCATTAATGGTGAGGTAATGTGGGCCATGGTGGCACCACAACAGACCCAATCAGGGACTTCAATCAATTCAATCCCCATATCCTTGCAGATAAGCTCTGTTGACACACCATATTCTTTTGCTGTTGAATCCAATGAACAACCAGGAAAATATGCGACTCTAACCATTCTTCTCCTTCTCTCTTATTTTTTTAAACAATCCCTTAAGATTACCTGCTGAGTGTGGAATCAAGCTCAGCTTTCCCTTTAAAAACATCTTTATTGCCAACAAAATGTCTTTAAAAGGATTAAAACTGAGAAAATTATATGTCCCGATAACGCCTACTTCAAAAACCCTGCCGGTAAGTTCAAGTGACTTTAAGAGTATTTGATTTAACATTGGTATTTCCTTGACAGAAGACCTATTTTTAGCCTGGGCTATAATTCGTAATGTATCCATGATTCTGGCAAGGTCTATCTCACGGGGGCATCTTGTGGTACAGGTTTCACAGGAGGCACAAAACCAGGGTGCCTGACTGCTCATAACCTCATTCTCCATATCAAGTTGAATCATACGGATAACCTGATTTGGGGGATAATCCATAGCAAAAGCAACCGGACAACCAGCTGTGCATTTACCGCATTGATAGCAGTTTGATACCTTTTGCTTACTTAGATGCTCGATATCCTTTCTAAATTCGTAATTAAGATTTTTTGTTTTTAATAAAAATTTCACAGGGTAAATTATAGCACATGATAAATTATATGTCAACGAAAAAAATTTCTCCGTTGTAATGGGTCAGTTATCAGGGGGAGGAAGGGGTCCAGGATTCGAGGGTTCAAGGGTTCGAGTGTTTGTTTTTCCTTATTCCACTTGCCCCCTCGACCCCTCAACCCCTTGAATCCTGTTGATACATTTTTCCATATTCC
>JBDRHR010000244.1:0-5387 GCA_043816605.1 Nitrospirota bacterium | reverse complement strand
CAATTGGTAGAGCGCATGCGTCACATGCATGAGGTCATAGGTTCGACCCCTATACCGCCCACCATTTTGGTAAATGGTAAATGGTAAATGGTAAATGGTAAATGGTAAATGGTAAATGGTAAATGGTAAATGGTAAATGGTAAATGGTAAATGGTAAATGGTAAATGGTAAATGGTTACCATTCACAATTTACAATTTACAATTTACAATTTACCATTTACCATTTACCATTTACCATTTACCATTTACCATTTACCATTTACCAAAATGGTGGGCGGTATAGGGGTCGAACCTATGACCTCATGCATGTGACGCATGCGCTCTACCAATTGAGCTAACCGCCCTAAAATACAATTAACAATTATCAATTATCAATGAACATTGTTAATTGATAATTGTTAATTATATTCTGGTGGGCCCACAAGGACTCGAACCTTGGACCATCGGATTATGAGTCCGGTGCTCTAACCAACTGAGCTATGGGCCCGCTATTAATTGATAATTATATTATAATAAATCTTTCTGCGTTTGTCAAATCATTTTTTAAATAATTAATTATCCCATCAGAGGAGCATTTGTAATCCCTCAGTTATGGGGGGTTACTTTTTGAATAGGCAAGAAAAACATCCCCCCGTAACTGAAGGGTTACAATCACCTCCCCACCAATACATACTCGATTCCATTCCTTGCCTAAATCAACTCTTTAAATTTTTCATCAGTAAGACCTGCGTCCTTAATTATTGCCTTAAGTGTATAAGGGTTTATTCTCTTATGACGAGGAATAGTTATGCGGTGAAATCCATCGGACATACCAATATGTTTCCCCTGGTTGATTATTCTAAATCCAACTTTTAATAGAGCATTGACTACACGGTCAGAAGAAATATCTGTAAATAACATCTCTACACCGTGACCTCTACTTCATAAATTTTTCCTTTAGACTCTTGTGCTATCATCTCAAGGTAAGTAATGACTGCATCCTTAATATTTTCCAAAGATTCTGCTAATGTATCACCTTGACTATGACAGCCAGGAAGAATTGGGCAATGGACATCATAACCATATTCGCTCTTCCGGACAACTACTGGATATTTCATATTTTATCCATCCTTTTCATCCTAATAATTCACCACCAGAACACAAAGACACTAAGTTGTTTCCTTTGTGTCTTCGTGCCTTTGTGGTTGATTTTTGTTTTGCCTATTTCTCTACCTTCTGCAATACAAATCTATAAACCTCACCAGTCTTAATGCTTTCTAAATACAACCCTTTTTCATCCTCAAACATTCTTCATGATTTTTCGCCATCTTTTTGGAAGAAAATATCACCCCTTGATATGCCTTCGCCTGCACATCACCTTCTACATCCAATTTGGTAAGCGTTCAGGTGTCAGCCGTCAGCTATCAGTTTTAAAGGGATTAAACCACACAACAGAAAAGATGTCCAATCGTGGGGTTCGCTTTTTCCTTTGATTTTCCTATTTCTGGCTGATGGCTGATACCTGATTACTGATACCTTACCACCCCTTTATTCCAAATAATCTCTTAATTTTCTACTGCGAGTAGGATGGCGTAGTTTGCGTAATGCCTTAGATTCTATCTGTCGAATTCTCTCTCTGGTCACATTAAACTTCTCTCCTACTTCCTCTAATGTATGAGGATAACCGTCTTCTAATCCAAATCGGAGTCGTAATACTTTTTCTTCCTGAAAAGAAAGTGTTTTTAATACCTTTTTCAATTGGTCCTGTAATAGGGCAAAAGTAGTAATAAGCACAGGAGAATCCGCAGATTTATCCTCTATGAAATCCCCTAAATGGCTATCGGATTCCTCCCCTATTGGTGTTTCTAAAGAAATTGGGTCTTGAGCAATTCGTAAAATCCCCCGAACTTTATTTGAAGGCCAATCTAATTGGGTTGAAATTTCCTCTGGTGAAGGTTCACGACCTAATTTTTGCACTAAGCGACGGGATTCCTTAACTACTTTATTTATCTGTTCTACCATATGAACCGGAATACGGATAGTCCTTGACTGGTCAGCAATAGCCCTGGTAATTGCCTGTCTAATCCACCAGGTCGCATAAGTAGAAAATCTATATCCTTTTTTATATTCAAATTTCTCAACTGCTTTGATTAATCCCATATTACCTTCTTGAATTAAATCAAGGAATGACAGTCCCCAATTAATATATCTCTTAGCAATACTCACGACTAATCTTAAATTAGCACTTACCATTTCCTCTTTAGCCTGAGCAATTAATCTTTCTCCGTCATAGATTTCTTTGTTAATTTCCAAGATTCTCTCAGAAGACTCTTCCATTGTATCACACTCAAATCGCTTCAATTTTCGATAGCAAATCCTGAGTTGTTTGTTTATCTCATCCCAAAGTTGTTCATCTATGGCATCTTTTAATTTACCTTCCAAAACAGATACCTCTTCTTTAACCTGGACGATATCCTGAGCTATCCGCTTTATCTTATTGGCAATTCCTTGAATTAAATTTCGATGAAGGTTTGCCCTTTCTAAAATAACTTTAATCCTTTCCTTTCTTTTATTCCCATTATTCCCATTTTCCTTATCTATCTTACTCAATAAACTTTTAATTTGGGAAGATAGACGAGCTTTCTTTGCCGGAGATAATTCTTCTTGCTCTTCATCCTCAACAATCTCACCAATGCTTTTTTTACCTCTATCTAATAAAACAACAATTCTTCTCAATTCATTTATGATTATACCGCTTTCCAGAACTACTGTGCTTAATTTTTCCCAACCTAATTCCATTTTCATCGCCATTTTTATCTCTTCATCTGATGAAAGTAAACTTACCTTTCCTATATCTCGTAAATAAGCCTTCACCGGGTCTTCTACAAGTACCTCTGACTCCATAACCTCAAGTGGAAGTTTTCTCTCGTCTTCCTCTTTTTCCTCTTTTTCCTCTGAAAATTCATCTACTATAGCTATTCCATGTTCACTTAATTGTAAAAAAAGAGTTTCAAGTTGATCTGGAGAAATATCCTCTGGTATCATTTCATTTATCTCATCATAAGTTAATTCCCCTTTTGTTCTCCCTAATTCAATAATCTGCTCAATCTCTTCTGCTAATTGCCTCTTCTTCAAATTTACCTCCTCAGTAAGTTTATAAAGTTATAAAGTTTATAAAGTTATAAAGTAAATCAGAATTAAATATGTATGACTATCATTCCAAAACTTTATAACTTTATAACTTTATAAACTTTATACGCTACTCATTTGTTCCTTTAATTCTTTATACTGCCGTAACAATTGCTCATCATCTTCTCCCTTTCCAATAACCTTCTGAATTTCAAACATCCTCTTCTTCAAAACATTTTCCTTTACCCTTTTAATACAATCATTGATTATCCTTTCCTTTTCTCCAACCTCCATCTCTTTTTGAAATAAAATAGAGGTAATTAAATTTTTTGCATTATCATCTATTGAATCAATAATTCGTTCTGGAGTAATTGATTTTTTTTGAATAAGTAAATCGATTATCACCTTAAAAATTTTCTGATACAGTGGATTTGAGAAATCTTCGGGTTTAATTTCTTGAGATATCTGAAGCGCCACTGCCTCATTTTCTAACATGAATTTAATTAAACCTTTTTCGGCTAAGGATAATCCTTCTTCTTGCTTTGTCAGATATTCTGTAGTTGATAATGATGGTTTTGTCCTTTTTTTAAGTTCTGATAAGATTATTTCTTCATCCACCCTTAGTGTTTCAGCGACTTTTTTAATAAAATCCTTTCTCTGGACAGGATTAACTGTCTTTGAAATAGTAGGCATGATGTTTTCTAATGCCTTTATCCTGCCTGAAGTAGTATTAATATCCACACCGACAAGACATTGCTCAAAACGATACTCCAACAATTCACTTGCTTTTTCTAATGTCTTCAAAAACTCCTGAGGGCTAAATCGGCTTACAAAATCAGCCGGGTCTATCTTTTCCGGTAAAGAAACTACCTTTACCCCCATCTCTTGTTCCATTAACAAATCTAATCCTCGCAAGGTAGCCTGTATCCCTGCGGCATCCGGGTCAAATAAAACATATACCTCCTCACAATATCTTTTTAACAATCGCACCTGGTCTTGCGTAAAAGCAGTCCCTGAAGTTGCTACTACATTTTCAAACCCTGTTTGAGACAAGGAAATAACATCCATATATCCTTCAACAATAATTACTCTGTTTGTTTTACGAATAGCATCTTTGGCAAAATTTAACCCATACAGGATTTTACTTTTTTGATAAACAGGTGTCTCAGGCGAATTAATATATTTTGGGGTTCGGAATTCGGGATTCGGGATTTGAGAATTTTGGATTTTGAATTTTGGATTTTGGATTCCGAATTCCGAATCAGGTAATGAATCATCCAATACCCGTGCCCCAAAACCCACTATTTGATTAGAATGACTTATAATTGGGTAAATAACCCTATTTCTAAATCTATCGTAATACCCTTCCCCTTCGCGTGGTAATATTAATCCTGCCTCACAAATCTTCTCCTTAGAATACCCCTTTCCTACAGCCATATTTAATAGTTTATCCCAGACATCCGGGGCATAACCAAGCCTGAATTTCTTTATCGTCTCATCGCTGAGTTTTCTTCCTTTTAAGTAATCTAATACCTTTTTCCCTGTCTGTGACCACAAAAATTCCTCATAGAATTTAGCCGCTAACTCATTAATTTTATAGAGGGTATCTTTTGATTGAATTTGTTTAGAGCCTTGAATCTCTGGAATGGCAACACTACATCGAGCGGCTAAATGTTTCACCGCATCCACAAACTCCATCGTCTCAACCTTCATCAGGAAGGAATAAACATTCCCGCCTACCCCGCACCCGAAACAATGGAATATTCCTTTTCGTGGATTAACCGTAAAAGACGGCGTTTTTTCCACATGAAAAGGACATAGCCCTTTATAATTTTCGCCGCTCTTTTTTAAAAGAACATAGTCTGAGATTACCTCGACTAAATCAATCCGATTCCTAACTTCTTCAATTATTTCCTCTGGAATAAATCCAGCCAATCTAAAATCCCTCCCTGCCAGATTAGGTTGTTTAGGCTGTAGGCTGTTAGGCTGTAGGAGGAAATTATAATATGTCACAAAAACTTTTACATAAATTCTCCTCTTATAGCCTACAGCCTAACAGCCTACAGCCTATCCAATCAATAATTACATTATATATTATACATCCATATTTTTATTATGTCAAGTTATATTTTTGGGTGTGTTACACCAATTTAGAAATGTCCTATTTCTACCAATTTAGAAATGTCCTATTTTGTGTTAGCTAAAAGAAACTCTTTTTGTTGATATTTGCATAGATTTATCTTAAATCTCCTCCAAGGATGATCTACCGGAGGGATATA
>JBDRHR010000243.1:0-27110 GCA_043816605.1 Nitrospirota bacterium | reverse complement strand
TCTGTATTCTGTACTCTAATTTTGGTCGGGGCGACTGGATTTGAACCAGCGACCCCCTGCTCCCAAAGCAGGTGCGCTACCAAACTGCGCTACGCCCCGAACCCTAATATCTTATTTTACCACAATATTTGATTTTGGTCAACTGTTTTTTATCTGGAATTTAAAATGGTGGCTAAAAAGTTTGGGAAAAAGGGAAATTTAATAGGAAACAACTACTTAAGGATTAACAATATTCGTAAGCGTTCAGCCAGTTAAAGGCTTTGGAGTGTCAAGAACTGTAAATTGTAAAATGGATAATGAAAAATTTAAAATTATAGCATTTTACATAGCCCCTCTCTCTTTTAATATTCTCATTTTGTATTTTTCATTTTACAGTACCCATTTTACAGTTTTTACTACTTATTTTGTAGTAACCTGAACGGTTAATAATATTTTTATCTATAGCCGCCTCCACCACTACTTCCTCCAATAATCTGTCCAAAACTCGTTTTATCAATTGCCCTTTTTCTTGCTTCCTCTGAAGCAATTTTACTTTGCGTAACTAAATTTCTCAAGGTTTGGTCAAGGCTTTGCATCCCATCTTTAGCACTTGTCTGAATAATAGACGGCATCTGCTGGGTTTTACCCTCTCGAATTAAATTTCTAATAGCCGAGGTGACTATCATTATCTCCGCCGCGCATACCCTGCCTGTCCCGTCAACAAGTGGAATTAAGGTTTGTGAAATCACCCCTCTTAATGCCTCTGACAGTTGGGTTCTTATTTGTGCCTGTTGATGTGGTGGAAAAACATCTACGATTCTATCTATTGTTTGCGGGGCACTATTGGTATGCAAGGTAGCAAAGACGACATGTCCTGTCTCTGCCGCAGTCAATGCCGCCGAAATAGTCTCTAAATCCCGCATCTCACCTACTAAAATAATATCAGGGTCTTCGCGTAAAGCACTTCGTAACGCAATTGAAAAGGACTCTGTATTAGTCCCTATTTCCCGCTGATTAACCAAACAATTTTTATCTCGATGCACAAATTCTATCGGGTCTTCAATGGTGATGATATGGTTATACTGCTCCTGGTTGATTAAATCAATCATTGCGGCTAATGTCGTTGTTTTGCCACTGCCGGTAGGTCCTGTAACTAAAATAAGTCCGCGCTCTGACCTGGCTAATTCTTCGACGATAGGTGGTAGTCCTAATTCATGAACAGATTTAATTTTATCTGGAATAAGTCTAAAAGAGACTCCCTCTCCCTGCCGCTGATAAAAGACATTAACCCTGAATCTACCCACTTTCTCTAATTCAATTGAGAAATCAAGTTCCTTCTTTTCTTCAAACCTTGCCTTATGTTCATCTGTAAGAATCTCATAAAGCATATTGTGGATTTCTTCCTGAGCTAAAACAGTATCACCAATCCGTTCCAATTTACCATGTATTCTAAGTCTGGGAATAGTCCCGGAGGATAGATGTAAATCAGAAGCATTACGCTCTTTGGTCATAATAAGTAAATCTGAAATATCCATATTTATACCTCGTTAATCCAGATAAATGTGGGTTTTCTTTTCCTTCCCATTTAATCTAACTTCAAGAGGAAACTCTAATAGCATATCTCTAACCTACAAGTGCATGGCGGTTTGGATTTGCTTTACAATTCTTCACAATTCTCTGGAAGATTTTTCATTAGCCTACCTCTTTATCGATTAGTTTTTCAAATGTAGAAATTTGTGCCGCTACTTTTTTTAATTCTACGGTTTTTAATTCTTTAAATCAACTCATCGACTTTTCTTTCAACCTCTTCTATAAAACTTATAGCATTTTCAAATTGCTTCTTTGCCTCTTCTTGATTAATAATAAAGAAGTCTTCATAATCTGCTTTCTCTCGATAACTTTTTGCTTCCTGAATGATTTTACTTGCAGTTACACTTAAAATACCTGTTTTTACAAAATGTTGATTAAAAAGTGCAATTACGCCAGAGTGTTTTTTACTATCTAACTCTCTTAAGCCAAGGATTGCTCTTGCAGTTGTAAAGATTGCATAGTACGCTCTTGAAATAGAATCTCTTAAATGCCCATTTTTCAATAAATCCTCTGCTGACTTTAGATGTTCCTTACTTTTTTCTAATCTATATTTTGCCAAGTCTATTTTATGCTGTTCCATAAAGTAACTCCTTTATCTAATTCACGAACAAACATAGTTTGGAAATATACATTTTTATTATGTTCTTCCAAACTATAAATTATTGGGGAAAGATTAATATCATAATGAAGGTTTAGCTCAGTACAAATGTCATTTATATTATGCATTATCTGATAGTTACATTCCTTTACAAGAATAAATAAGTCTATATCAGATTCTTTATCAAAATTCTTACTTAATTTCGAACCAATCATTTTTACCATCAATAAGTTATTTTTGATTTGAGTTTGAATTTTATTCAAAAACTCAACAATTCCTATTTTTTCAACCATGGTAAGATAGGAATTATTTATAATAATTTTCAATTCTAACTCCATTTTCCATTTTCCCCCTATTTCCCCTTTTCCCTTCGTTACACTTCACTTAGGTAAATAGTTACCTATTTCTTTACTAACCAGTTCTTCCATAGTAGTAATCTGTGCCTCTACTTTTCCCATGCCTACGGTTTTTAATCCTTAGGTAGAATTTAGGGGCAGAATATTCTACCAGACCGTGAATGTTGAATCTAAAACAATCTGCTTTCTATAGCACTTATTAATCGAAACTTGATCTATAGCAGAGAGATTTAACTATCAATGTCACCTGCTATAATAATGTCACCCTTTCAGGGTTTAATTGTGGTTGTTCAACAAATGCTACAATAATATCATCCCTTCGGGATTAAATGCAAATCATTGAAGTCAGAACCCAATCCCAACGGGATGAAATTATTGTAGCAAATGGTTTAACACAAATAATCTCAACCCCAACGGGGTGGCATTATTGTAACATTCTTGCTATAATTACTGGCATTTATCCCTCCAAAGTAAAGTTTTAATTAATAACTGCTATACTTCAAGGTGCGACCATATTATTCATTCCTCTTATTATTCACCAAAGCTACCACCATTTCTTTTCCAACTCTCTTATTCCCTCTCGTGCACGCTCTATATTCGGGTCCTGTTGCGGGGCATACTGAAGAAAGCCCTTATATGCCTCTATTGCCTCCTCTTTGCGACCTGCCTTTTTACAAACAAGTGCTTTATTGTAGTAAGCATTAGCATACCTTGGGTTTATCTCAATTGCCTTGTTGTAGTCAGAGATAGCTTGGTCATAGAGACCTTTGTTTTTATAGGCAATCCCCCGATTATTGTAAGCCTCAGCATCCCTTGGGTTTATCTCAAGAGCCTTGTTGTAGTCAGAGATAGCCTGGTCATAGAGACCTTTGTTATAGTAGGCACTCCCCCGATTGTAGTAAGCCTCAGCATACCTTGGGTTTATCTCAATTGCCTTGTTGTAGTCAGAGATAGCTTGGTCATAGAGACCTTTGTTTTTATAGGCAATCCCCCGATTGTTGTATGCCTCAGCACACCTTGGGTTTATCTCAAGAGCCTTGTTGTAATCTAAGATAGCCTGGTCATAGAGACCTTTGTTGTAATACTCATTGCCTCTTAATAAGTAGTCAAAAGCAGTAAGGGTAGTGGATGGTTCTTTTGGTTCTGGTTTGGCGAAAGGAATGGGTTGTGAGGGATTGCCTTTTATATCGATTCCCTCTCTCTTGAGCAGGTTTTTGGCAACATTTATAGGAATGGCAAGTCCTATACCTTCTGCTCCTATTATTTTGGCATTAGCAATTCCCATTACCTCACCTGTTTCAGCCAGATAGAGAGGTCCACCACTATTTCCTGGATTAATGGCGGCATCAGTCTGGATGAAAACTGTAGGAGACTTGGTTATATCAGTCTTGCCCTGTCTTATGGCGCTTACATTTCCTTTGGAGGTAGAGGCACAGATGGAAAATCCAGCGTCTATGAATTTGTCCGGTTCGGGATAGCCTGTTATGGCTATCTCATCCCCTTCGTGTAATTCATCAGAATCACCAAGATTGGCGGTAATCAGGTTGAAGGCATTAATCTTGAGGATGGCTAAGTCGTAGTCTTCGTCGATTTTTATGACTATAGCCTCATATTCATTCTCATTGTTCACATAAACCTTAACCTTGTTTGCTGAATGAATCACATGCTCATTTGTAAGTATATACCCGTCCTTGCTGATTATAAAGCCAGTGCCAGAACTTCCGCCATTGTTAGTTGTAGCGATTACCAAAACCACAGCCGGCTTTACTTCAGCTACATTCTTCCAGAGAGCCTGTAACTTCTGGAGTTGTCCCTCTCCATCTTTTTTAATCTTTGCCATTTTAATTTACCTTCATTATACTTAAATAGTCTTCAGTCTTTAGTCTTTAGTCTTCAGTCTCCCGTGCCCTGTTATTTGCCGTTACGGGCAATGGGCTTTCTGAGTTATTTGTTCAATCGCCTGCAATCGACGGTCAATGTCTTTAACTGCCTCTTGAAGATGTTCAAATTCATCCCCTGACTTTATTTCTTCAATGTTGTTGACCGGCAAGTTGACAGGCAAGATGCCTGTCCTACCTGATTCAGGCTCTTTTATTTTAGGTTTTTCACCTAAAACCTGGCTAATAATATCAAGTATGTTTTGTTTTGAGCCTAAGGATAATTTAATCTCTGCACCGGTAATGGATTTTATATCCTGAATCACATTTTCATCGGTTGGATCAGACATAACAAGGGTTAATTCATTACCTATCTTCATAATAGGAATCAGAGCGTAGTGTTCTAACAGTTCTCTTGGTAAGAATTTTATTGCCTCTTCCTGAACCATTTGCGGGGTTAACCAGACATACGGGACATCCAATTGAGCACTCAAGGCACAATTGACCGCATCCTCTGTGGTTGCACCCATTCTAATCAGAATCTGTCCAATCTTTTCCTTGGTTTGAGGCTTGCCTCGTTCTTGTTGAATCCGCAGTGCCTCATCTACCTGAGATTGAGTGACTAAATTATATTCCATCAGGATTTCTCCCAGTCGTAGTCTTTTGCCAGGGGTAGGAGTGGGTTTTTCTTCTATTTCTACCATAGGAAGTCTTTTCCCTGTATAAAGCCTTGCATTTTCTATGGCTATGGCAACTTGATGGGCAAACAGGCTAAAGAATTCCATGTCTTTTTCAGAAAATACACTGCCACCATCTACCTTATTGATTACCTCAATGATGCCAATGGTTGTCTTCTTTATTTTTAATGGGACACAGAGGATACATTTAGTTTCAAAAGAGGTTTGTTGGTCAATCTTAGAGGTAAAGCGTGGGTCTTTAGTTACATCCGGGACCAAAAGAGGAGTTCCTTCTTTTGCCACCCAACCGGCAATCCCTTCACCTGATTTTAATCTAATCTGGCGAAGTACCTGTTTCCCTTTTACCCCTTCAACTACTTCAAAAACCAATTCATTTGTCTTTTCGTCTAAAAGCATAAGAGAGCTTGCCTCGGCACTCATTGTTCTTGTGGCTAATCGCATACTTAAGTCTAATAAAGAACGCAGGTCTTTAGTCGCACCCAACACATCGGTTACCTCAAGCAGGGTCTTTAATCGCCTGACTGCCTCCTGGGAATCCTGCAATAATTTATTATTTTCAATAACAATAGCGGCTTGGTTAGCCAGGGCAGTCAACAGGTCTAAATCATCTATGGAGAATGGTTCTTTTTCAAGCCTGTTAATCACCTCAATGACGCCAACTATCCGCTCTTTAATCTTCATCGGCACACAAAGAATATTATATGTTTTAAAGTCTATCTCTTTAGCTACTTCAGGTTTAAATCTTGGTTCTTTACTGACATCGGGAATGATAGTCGGCTCTCCTGTTTGAGCCACAAAACCAGCAATCCCCTCGTCTAATTTAAGTTTATATCCTTTGATAGCCTCTGCCTTTTCGCCTTTGGTTATCTTAAAAACTAAGCAATTTTCTACCTCATCCAGAAGCATCAATGTCCCTGCATCTGTCAAGGTTACCTTTAAAATTATCTCCATCATCTGATCTAAGATTTCATCGAGTTTAAGTTGGGTAATAAGCAGATTACTTACCTCTTGGATGGCGGATAATTTTAATTGCATAGATTGAAGTTTTTTATTTACTTCTTCCATAAATGATTCGCTTTCCTTTTTTAAAAATTTAATTAAATGGTATCATATATCCCACTATGCTGCTATTGTTTTCGCCAAATCACGATACAACAGGATATTTACTATATGCTCGATTGTGGAGTGTTCTACTTCTGCTCGTTGCTTGGCTAATTGGTAAATTCTATCATTTAGTGGGACCAGAAATGTACGCTTCTTAATAGCAAATTCCATTTCTACTTCTTCCATTTCGTCCCAGTAATCAGCGGCAGAGTGTGTATCCCAAAACTTGCTTGCGGCTTCTTCGCTTCTAAAGTGTATTGGAATTGAATTTTTTCTCCTATTTGCATTCATATTGTCTCCTTTCTTTGCTGTCCATATCACGGGCACTAATAGGTAATACACTATGATTCTTTTTTAAAATAAAGAATACCGAAAGATACCGTCCTGTATTAGTTTGTCCCAATGCTAAATATACATCTTCCCCTTTAACATCTCCTTTTACCATACGACGGATTTTCCTTTTACCTCGTAAAATTTCTTCTACCTCAAAAGTAGTTATCTTGTGTTTGCTTTCAATCTTCTCAACAAATTCCTCTTTCCAAATGACTTCGTTGATAGTCATTATAAACTCCTCAAAGAGTTGACATTCGTGTACATCTCCACTTCTGCTGTTCCCCTTATTTTATTATCCCTAACTTACCTTTTACCTGCTCGCCTTGCGGATTGGTAATTAAATAGATATAAATCCTCGAGGCTAAATTATTCGGCGGTGTCCAGGATAATTGTCCATTACAATTTGTGTTTTCAATCGTATCAACTAACTCACCGGCAATCGTAAATATTTTAATCGTTACCTTTTTAGTCAATCTACCTTCGTTTATCTTTTCTTGCATTAAGAATAATCGGTAATCTTCTTATTTCAGGAGACTCTTTACCCATATCTTGCCTCTCCTCGTGTGATTTTAATAAATCTCTCAATTAGAGTTGATGTATCTAAATTTTGGGTATAGGAAAAGATAGCAGAATTTCCTTCACCTATCTTCTCTAAAATTTTTAACTTTGCTAACCCTTCTAAATCCTTTTCTACATCAGTCAAGTCCTTATTTATCCAGCGAGCTAAATTTCTGGCTGTATCCATAGCAAACTGATTTTCGTAGAAAAAAGAAAGTAAATCCCTTCGTATAGGGGATTTAGTTGCCTCTTCAAGAAATCCAGTAACAGAATCTACCACGATATTAACTCCTTTAATACAGAATACAAAACACAGAATATATTATCCTCTATCGTCTGTGTTCTGTGCTCTAACTTAATATTTTACCTTAGCCGAAATTATATGGGTATTTCCAGGGTCATAAGATGCAAAGGCATAATCTACTTGCCAATCTACATCCTTATAGCCGAACCCAAAAGCAATCTTACTACCATAAAATCCCAGTCTAACCGGGAATTTCTTATTTAATATCACCTCTTTGCCAAATTGAAATTTAAATGATTCTCCATCCTCATTACTTACCCCTAAAGTAAAAAGAATATCATCTATTTTTATCTTCCCTAATGTTATATTTTTATTCAGGTTAGCCGCTAACCCAAATTTGAACCCAAAAGAGGGGTAATTGACATTGCTGGCTAAAATATTTCTCATCATCAGTGCTATCCTGACATTCTTTAGTTCCTTTGTCCCATATTTAGGTTTCATCAATACCCCCATATCTATGGCATAGCCGTGATGAGTCTTATCACAGGCATTCTCTACCATCTTTAATAATTTAAAATTACCCCCTGCCGACAGAGAAAAAGGATAACCCTTTTTAAAGGTTAATGCCTTGCCATAAGATAGCCCGATGGTTGTCTCTGTCTCCTCGGCTAAATAAAGTAGTCCTACATTGCCCCCGAGAAAATAGACCTCCGGCTGAATAACACAAAAAGAATCCATCTTTGTCTTGCCCATCCCATGGCTAAAACTCATCCCTGTTATTTCGCCGAGTTCAGGCAATCCTGCCGGATTCCAATAAATGGTATCCATGTCATCGCATATCGCCACTACCGACTTACCCATACCAAAGTTTCTCGCTCCTATACCTACATCATTAAAGCCGGCATAACTATTAAGCGGCAAGCATACTATTGCTCCAAAAATTATCTGACTAAAAACCGCAAAAAAGTAAAATCCTTTCTTTAACATTTTTTTATCCCTCCTTAATTTTATGAAACCCACATGAGCCATAGTCTCACAAAGAGATATGAAAATCGAAAAGATATATATCCACAGATTACACAGATTACACAGATTATTAGGATTATAAAGAATATAAGATATATCTGAATATTCCAATCTGTGTAATCTGTGCAATCTGCGGATAATCTTTCTTTACGACCTTTGCGAGAAATGGAATGAGGTATTTTCAGATGAAAGTAGCAAGTAGCAAGATTACTACCACTCTCTTTACTTCCTACTTCCTACCTTTTTACCTTCTACTTATAACACTATACCATAATTAACAAATTCTTGCAACTATTTTTTTGTAATCCCTCAGTTATATGAGATTATTTTTTTAATTGGGCAAGAAAATAACCATGCGTAACTGACCGATTACCAGAAAATTAAAATTCCCCTTGACAATATAAAGGGATTATGGTATATTAAAACTAAGAAAGGGAGGAAGATGAAATCATGCAAAAAGAATTATTGAAACTAAGTGGTGCTATTTTTTTAGTATTTGGGGTATCATTATCTACTGGAGCTAATGCGGCTAAGTTCACTGATTCAGGACAGGAATTAATCGGTTTAAATCAAGCCTCTTTTTCCTGGGGTGATTATGATAACGATGGTGATCTAGACCTCGCTATCTGTGGCCGTAATGCAGACGGACCACAAACTATTATCTATCGAAATGATAATGGAATATTAGTCGAGGACACAAAGCAACAGATAATTGGTATCTCTTATGGAAAGATAGGCTGGACTGACTACGATGCAGATGGTGATTTAGATTTGAGTTTAGCCGGCTATGACCCATCTGTTCAACCTACCGCTAAAATCTATACAAATGTAAATGGAACACTTACTGAAGACCCTACTCAACATCCTGAGATAAGATATGGCTCAATTGACTGGGCAGATGCTGACAAGGATGGGAAACAAGATACCTATGCCCATGCAGGAAATGATTCTAATTGGCAACCATATACCAAGGTATTTAAAAAGAATGAAAAGGGAGATATGGAGGAAACAAAACAAAGCTTAATTAGTATCTATTATGGAGCGGTTGCCTGGGGCGACTATACCGGGGATGGGAAATTAGATTTACTTGTTTCCGGCTGGACACCTGAAGGGGGAGTAGTCAGAGTCTATAAAAATGTAGATGGGACTTTAGTTGAAGATAATGAGCAAAAGGTTGATGCTGTATTTCATTCATCCGCTGTCTGGGGTGACTATGACTTAGATGGAGATATAGACTTAATTATTTCCGGACAAAATAATGATAAGGTAATAACCAAGGTATATCGCAATGATATTGGAACAAATTCCAATAGATTATTAGTCGAGGATACCTCTCAGGAATTACCCGGGGTAAATTTCTGTGCCGTATCGCTTTGTGATTATGATAAAGACGGAGATTTAGACCTGCTTTTAGCCGGTGCATTAGCCGATAAAACCCCTGTTACAAAATTCTTCCGCAATGATGCCGCTATTCCTGCCCCTATTGACCATATAGAAATATGGTTAGAAGGAAAAGTATTCAAAGGCGGTACTTTTACCACTGATAATACCCTAAATTTATCGGCAAAAGGGTATTCTAAAGAAAATGAGTTGCTTGGTAATGTGGTTGTCCATTGGGGAATTAGTCCGACCATGGGTATTCTTTCTAATGAGAAAGGAACAGGAACAACATTTGATTTAACTAAAGTAGGGAGTGCCACATTAATTGCCTATGACAACAAAGGACATACCGCTACGGCAATGCTCGAAATAACGGTAGGAGAATTAGCTACCTTACAAATAGAAGGTACAACTCCAAAAATACCCATAGGAACGCTTACGGTAACTCCTGATATGGAATTAGCATTTTACTCAAGAGGTTATGATGCGGATAAGAATTTGAGAGGAGAAGAAGTTGCTAATTGGAGTTTAATAGGAGATATAGGTGTGCTATCTACCATAACCGGAACATCGGTTATCTGGACGCCGGGTAAAACAGGTGAAGGGAGGATAATGATAGAGGATGGAAAAGGACACTCGGATTTAACCGGAACAATTACCGTTACACCTGGAATTACCGTTGTCTTGAAAATAGAGGATGGAAAAGGTGAGGAAGTTCGTAACCTTGTCGTAACTGCGGATGAAGATGCTTATTGGTTATATGCCAGAGGTTATGATTGTGCGGCAAATGTTACGGGTACAGTAGATGTGGAATGGAGTTTAATAGGTGAAATTGGGAATCTATCCCTTGCCAACGGCACAATGACTACATTTGACCCTATTTCCACAGGTACAGGGACGGTAAAAATTGTAGATACCGCAAACCATATCGCCTCTACCGGGTTAATTACCGTCTTAGTTGGTGAACCAGATAGCCTGAAGATAGTGGATAACAATGATACCCCTGTTGAAAATATTACCTTAACTGCGGATGATAAATTAGGGCTTTTTGCCAAAACCTTTGATGAAGAAGGCAATGGAATTGGTTTAATAGAAGTAAATTGGGAATTAAGGGGTAATATTGGTAACCTTTCTACGACAACAGGCACAAGCGTACTTCTGGATTTGACAACAGTAGGCACAGGTTCAATTGCTGCCGAGGGCTCTTTATCCGATACGAGCGGGATAATTACGGTTTTGCATGGTAAGTTACACCATTTTGTATTTGAGCCTGTTGATGACCAGATAGTAGAAACCCCCTTTGGAATTACCGTCACGGCAAAGGATGCGGATGGAAATACGGTAACGAATTACAACGGTACATCTAATACATTTGTTGATACAACCGGGACAGTGGATTATGGCAAGGTAAGTTTTGCAGAGGGGATTTTGAGTAATCACCCGGCAACTATATCTAAAGCCTGTGGGAGTGTTACCCTTGTTACTCGTAACATTGATGAAAGAGTGGGTGAAAGTAATAGATTTGTAGTAAAGGGAGGGGATATTTACGGTGAGGTAAAAGACGAGTTAGGCAATAGATTAGCCAATATATTGATTGAGGCGTATTTAAGATTTGAGAATGGAACTCCTACTTTTAAAGGAAGTACGACTACTTTGCCCGATGGGTCCTATCTAATTGCCGGATTGCCACCCGGGACTTATGCAGTTAGAGTTATTCCACCCACCGGCTATGAGGCAAAAGACTCCCCTCAAACAACCCAAATCAAGGTAGTGGAGATTGCAAAAGGGGCTAAAAAGGCAATGGCTCTTAAGGTAGATAGGGCAGTTAATTTTGTATTGGTTATTCAGAGTTCGCCATTAGACGAGGTTATTGTCTATCCCAATCCTGTCCATCCACCTGCTAAAATGCACTTTCAGGGATTACAGGGAAGAAATGGTGTGATTAAGATATTTAATATCGCTGGCGAGTTAGTGAGAAAGATTCCGTTTAGCAATATTGATGTACCTTGGGATGTAACTAATGATGATGGACGAAGGGTTGCCAGTGGGATTTACATATATTTAATTCAGGATACAGGTAGAGGCGAAACTAAGACAGGAAAGATAGGTGTAATAAAGTAATGGGTAAGAGGATGATATGCAAAGCTACCGATATAAGGAAGAGATTGAATACTGGTTAAAGTCGGCAGAACATGATTTGGAGACGGCTGAATCTTTATTTGAAAAAACCAAATATGACTGGTGTCTTTTTTTAGCCCATTTAGTTTTAGAGAAGACCCTTAAAGCCTTTTATGTAAGGGATAATTTAGAAACCCCACCTTCTGTGCATAAATTAGATGTCCTTGCTGAAAATACGAAGCTAAAACTTTCCAACGAAGATATACAATTCCTTAAAAAAGTTAATGAATTTAACATTCAAGCGAGGTATCCTGACAAAAAATTTACTTTCTATAAACTCTGCAATAAGGAATTTACTAAAGAATACTTTGAAAGAATAAAAAGGATTTACCAATGGCTCTTAAGCAAAATAAAGTAACAAGAGAGATTAAAAGTCTTCTGGAAAAGTTGGAAAAAAGCGGTATTCCTATAAAAAACGCTTACTTGTTTGGCTCTTACGCCAAAGGAAATCCTAATAAATGGAGTGATATTGACCTTTTACTTGTCTCTGATAATTTTTGTGGGATAAGATTTTATGATATTGAAAAGTTAATACCTTTGACACAAGGATATAGTAATCTTATTGAACTCCATCCATTAAAAAGCGAGGAGTTTAATCAAGAGGATTTGTTTATAAAAGAAATAGTAGAGAGTGGAATTCAAATCAGGTAACTATTTACCCAAGTGAAATGTCAAATGATTGGTAATTAGGTAATCGGTTATTAGGTTATCGGTGATTAAATAATTGTTTCTCTTACCGATTACCAAAGTCCAACTTCAGAGGGCTAAAGTGTTACAAATAAAAAGGAATTACAATGGGAAGGATTGTTCATGAAATTGAAGTAGATGGCAAGAAACTTAAAACATTGTTTGATGCAGGTTCCATCAGATCATATATACGGTCTGAATTTAAGCCGGAGGTTACCCATAAAGTTCCACCAATTCATGTAGCACTTGGGGGAAATGAGCTAATCCTTACTGAACGGTGTGATATAGTAGCTACAATTGAAGGACTTGGATTTGCCTTTAATGCCTATCCAATAGAAGAAATTGGAGAGATAGAAGAAGGACGACTTGATGTACTCATTGGAGTATTATGTATGGAGGAATGGTATATAAAACTTGACCCAACAAATAGAACTCTTGACCTTACCGGGTTAAAGCGACGGGAGTTTACAGAATTTATAGGCTAAAGGCTGATGGCTGAAGGAAAAATCCATCCATATAAAAATTTTCGGGACACAAGAAAAAACCCAGCATTAGTTAAACAGAACCAACACTGGGTTTGATTTTACTTTTTTTCACCAAACAAGTTTGCACTAAACAAGTTTGGGCTTCCGCTTATCACTTACGGTTTGTCAAATACAAATGGCTCGATGTCTTCGCTTAAATACTCACCACTACACGGATGTAGTAATCTACCAATTGCCTCATAAGTACCTTCCGGCTCACCTCCAGTGAATGTGTAACTAAGCAAGTTTACCGGTCCCAGTGTGCCTGCCGGAATAGTGAAATCATTAAGTTTTACTATCGGAACATACACCTCACCCGGCAGTTTGACACAAATTCTAACATCCGTCGTAGTTGCAGAACCCGGATTATCCACCTCAACACCTATCTTTGCCGTGTTACCAACAGTAAATGTACCCTGATTTACGAGGATGTTAATGGTTAAACAGGACTGCTGGTAGGCGAACATAGCAATATTGACTCCCATTTGAAATGAGTTTTCTATCGTTTCCGGTGATGCGTAATTTTCCCATCCACAGCCATAATCATTATTGCTAAAAATTACCACAGTTTCCCCATCATAATCTATTCCCTCTAATGGTTCATTGTTCCATTCTGTGGGAAGCGTTCCGGGCAAAATATAAAATGATGAGAAAACTTTATGGTCTGGTGGTAGAACAGACAATCCTGTGCCAAATATCTGCTGCATTTCGTTTCTAAAGCATAATTCAAAGTCAGCATCCGAGACAGCGGCCCAACAGTCATCAGCAAATATTACTGGCAAATAACTATGCCCGCATCAGCATAACTAAATTCCTAAGAAGAATCACTTTCCCACTCTCTCACTTTCTCCCTTTCCCAGATTCTGATAATTTTTACTTGTAAAATCTGAAGTAAGATAAAAAATTACTGGATGTTTGCTATTATACTATAAATATATATCTTTGTCAATAAAAAAATATAAAATAAAATATATTTATGGTTTTTAATGCTCATATTTTTTGCTATCCTATAAGAGAGGGTTAATTTAATGAAGAAGGAAATATTAATTGAATTAGGTGAGAGAATCCGAAGTTTAAGAAAGCATCAAGGATTATCTCAGGAAACTTTAGCTGAAAAGGCGGATATGAATCCCAAATATATTGGGCAAATCGAAAGAGGAGAGGTTAATTCTTCGGTGAATACACTTCAGAAAGTCGCAATAGGTCTTGGAGCAACTCTGTCTGACCTTTTTTCTTTTCTGGATACACGCATTCCTGCAACTAACAAAGAGCTTTTAGTGGCAAAATTTATTGGATTTATCAAAGATGCTAAAGAAGAACGGATTGAAGTAATTGAAGAAATCATAGAGAATATCTTTAATTGGATGAAAAAGATAGAAGATTAAGCAGAGCAAGGTTAAAATTCATCCTTGAATTTGTCAAGATATTTCGAAATTATTGAGAGAATATTGGGTGAGGGGGACAGATAGAGTCGCATCTTGAATTGTGAATTAGAGTTCTCCTTATTCCTTACTGAACTTTTGCAAAATTTCAGAGAATGTCGAATATCGAACAAGGAATAATGAATGTTGAAGGAAGATAAAATAAAGGAGAACGAGACTTCATAATTCGATATTCAATATTCTTTATTCAATATTTTACTGGCTTTGAGTAAAATTTGCAAAAGTTTAGTTCCTTATTCACAATTCAAGATGCGCCCCTCTACTCCCCGTTATGTGGGCACGCGAGTGCTTTCCTTTTTTGACCCCGTAAACATTTTTCGACCTGTGCAATCAAAATTCACCACACAGCATAATCTATAATAATGTCACCCCTTCGGGGTTATGGTTGCTTGTTCTGGCTGTTTGCTACAATAATATCACCCCGTTGGGGTTTGATTTTGCCTTCAATAATTTGTATTTAATCCCGAAGGGATGACATTATTGTAGCAATAAACCAAGTAAAGACAATAAATCCCGAAGGGATGACATTATTATAACTAAAAGTTGATTGCTCAGGTCGACATTTTTTTAGTAATCATACCTGCAAAGTAACCGGCACCAAAACCATTATCGATATTGACGACGACTATCCCTGGAACACAACTATTCAGCATAGTCAATAATGCCGATAATCCCTTAAAACTTGCCCCATAACCTACACTTGTAGGCACGGCGATGATAGGAATATCTACCAATCCACCAACTACACTGGCTAATGCCCCTTCCATCCCGGCAACAACAATAATTACAGACGCTTGACTGATTTTTTCTTTCTGGTCTAATAATCTATGTATTCCCGCTACTCCAACATCATATAATTTTTCTACCTTGAGTCCCATAAGTTCTACAACTACCGCCGCCTCTTCTGCCACAGGAATATCTGAAGTCCCGGCAGTAATAATTAAAACAGGGGATAGTGGTCCATCCAAAACAGAAGAGGCTTGCCTCGTTGGGGATTGAATTATGGTTATTGTGCCGGCAAGGGAATTGTAGTTTGCCCGGGCATCGATTTTATGGACAGCATCGTATAGCTCCTCAGAGGCTCTGGTAATCAGGACATTGCCTTTTTGTTTAAGCATTGATTTTGTTATCTCAATTATATCTTCTTTTCTTTTGCCCTGTCCAAAAATAACCTCTGGAAATCCCCTTCGTAAGGCTCGGTGATGGTCAATACGGGCAAAAGAGGCTTGCCTCGTTGTAGAGCCTAACTCCTCATACGGTAGAAATCTCAATTTATCTAATGCCTCGTCTATCCCTAATTTCCCTTCCTTAACTTCCTCTAATAATTCCTTGATTTGTTTTAATTCCATATTTTTCCCTCGTAAGCGTTCAGCCGTCAGCAATCAGCGGTCAGCAAATACACAGAAGAGCAGAAGAGCAGAAGACAATACAATCCAACTTCTGAATTCTGAATGCTTATGACTACTTTCGAAATATTATACCAAATAATATGAATTTATGTCAATGCATTTTTTTATTGACAAATATAGCTTAATTATGATAAAATATATTTCGTAAAGATAGAAACATTATGGAGGCTGATTTTCAAAGGGAGTAGGCGAGGAGAAAAGACCTAAAAATACCCTTTAAAAATAATAAAAGATAATAAAAGATAATAAAACGCTTGACAAATTTTAAAAAATATGTTATATTGTAATTGCTCACTTCTCCTTCGCCCAGTGCCGTGGAAGTTCTCTAATGATGAACTTTACAATATGCGGCACTGGGTTCTTTATTTCTACATTAAAAATTCACCCCTAAAAGGGGATTTTATATATTTAGAACTACTCAGGTGGATAGGCTGTAGGCTGTTAGGCTGTAGGTTATAAGAGGAGAATTCATGTAAAAGTTTTTGTGACATATTATAATTTCCTCCTACAGCCTAATAGCCTACAGTCTAAACAACCTAAATAGTAAAGGAGATGATTTAAGATGGAACTTAGATGTTATTGTTGCCAAACTCCTATAAACAGAGAAAATTATTTAGAGATAATGTTTAAAGGGGAGGTAATTGGTTACATTTGTAAACAATGTCCAGAAAATCAGGAGTAGGAGAAGAAAAAATGAAGAGAAAATTTGAAATTGTTCCTGTAGAAGGGAGTAAAGATTTAGTCGAAATTACCTTTAACGAAGGTTTTAACCTCCAGGTAAACAAAAAAAACAGGCTCTTTGTGAAATTCGTGATGATATTGTTGCACTACTCTGGTGGTGCAGCTACCTATTTTGCTCCTCTTTTAGGATTTACTGACCGTGCCTTCCACAACATAAAAGAATATTTCAAGGAATCAGGGGCTCAATCACTATATCACGGAAATCATTACAGACAGAATGCTCGTAAGATAATGGATGAAAACATTGGAAGGATATTAACCTTGCTTGTACAAAATCCTACAGAGTCTAATCGAGCGATTGCAGATAGGTTTAATGAACAAAAAAAACTAAAAGTAAGTTTCAGAAGTGTAGAAAGACTGCGAAATCAATATAAAATATTGAAAAAGAAAAAGAGCAAAAAATAAAGTAAGCGGTTATAGGACTTATAAGACTTATAAGTCCTATAACAATATGAAAAGAGAGGAGGGAGAGGAGGTGAGTTTGAAGGAAGAACTTTTTCTCCTGACTGTAGATGAAGTAGCCGATATTCTTCGGCTCAAACCATTAGCCATATTTAAGATGGTTTATGCAGGACAGATACGCTCAATCAAAATAGGACATAGAACACTTCGATTTAGAAGAAATGAACCGTATAGATACATTAATGAAAAAGAGAGTCAAAAATTTTATACTAAAGGAATGAAGCTTAAAAATATAGGGGATTTGAAAAATGCGGTTATTTGCTTTAAAGACGCAAGCAGTATCTATCCTCTGAATAAACTCGCTCAGTTTGAATTAGGCAAAATTTATTATGATAATATAAATGAGGATGAAACTTATTATAATTTAGCTAAATGCAGATTTGAGAAGGCATTGGAAATTGATTTTGAGGATAGAAATCTCCACTTATATTTAACGCAGATGGATATAATCCCTCAAAGATTAAATTCTCACAATTCATACCAGGGCGATGAAGAATTATTAACCATAAAAGAATTAGCCAATGTCTTTAGAGTTCAGTATTTAAAAGCTTATGAGATGGTTGTCCATGACGAGATTAAAGGTGTGTATATTGGAAGATGGAAAATTAGAAAAACAGAGGTGTCGAAGTATTTTGATTCTCAAGAAAGTGAACAACTTTATAAATGGGGGCTCAACGAAAAAGAGCTTGGGAAAACAGACAAGGCTATTAATTATTTTAAAGAGGTAACTCGAATTTACCCACTGCATAAAAATGCCCATTTGCAACTGGCACAGATTTACCTCCAGATGGTAAAAGATAATAATATCTATCAATTATGGGCAATTGATAGATTTAAACAACTACTTAAACTCGACCCTGAAGACAGAGGAATTCATAGTAAGATAAAAGAATTAGAAGGATAGGGAGTGAGAGAGAAAGTGGAAAAATGAGAAAAGGAGATAAGGAGAAAAATGATAGAAAATGGACTTTTAACCCTCTATGAAGTAGCTAAAATCCTTCGTGTTAAACCTTTAACTATCCATCGAATGCTTCATCGAGATGAACTCAAAGGCACAAAAATAGGTAGAGATTGGCGATTTGAAAAAAGTGAACCGGAACGATACCTCAAAGAACAAGAAAGTAAGGGGCATTTTGTTATTGGGATGAAATTCAAAGCAGTGAACAATCTCAATAAAGCCATTGACTGTTTTAAAGAGGCAACAAAGGCTTATCCGCAAAACAAAAAAGCACACCTTGAACTGGGTAAGATATATTTTGATAAAAGGGAGGAGGATAAAATATTCTATACATGGGCAAAACAAAGACTTGAGAAGGTATTAAACCTTGACCCTGAAAACGCAGAGGCATTTTCTCTTTTAGAAAAGATAAATTCTACATCACTTCTGGAAACGACCAATATCTTTGAAGAAAGGATAAATCAACTCTCCGATTTTGCTAAAGCAAACTTTGACAAAACAATCTTTGACAAAGCAATCTTTGTTAAAAATATTGATAAAGAACATAACAAGGTAAGCCTCAACGAAGCAAGCTTCAACGAGGCAAGCCTCCATGATTTTCCTGAGCATATTCATCATACGGTGAAGACATTAAGTGAAATGGTCAATGACATAGATGCTTACTCAAAAGGGCATTCAGAAAAGAAGGCAATCTATGCCTCAGCGATTGGACAAAGATTAGGAATTCCATACCAGCAGTTAGAAATCATTCAAATGTCTGCCTTTTTATATGATATTGGGAAAATCAAAATTGACAAGGAGATTTTATTAAAACCAGGAAGACTTACCCAGGAAGAATTAGAGGTGATGAAACAGCACCCGAGGTTAGGTGCTGATATTCTTAAAGAAGCTGGTCTGCCGAATGAAATTTCTTCCTCTGCCCTCTCTCATCATGAATCTTATGATGGTAAAGGTTATCCACATGGACTTTCAGGAGAAGAGATTCCTTTAATTGCTCGAATTATCAAGGCGGTTGATACCTTTGGTGCCCTTGTTTCTGAGCGACCTTATCGAAAATCATTATCGTTTGATGAGTCCATAAATGAGTTGAAAAGGCTCTCCGGCTCTGAACTTGACTCTAATGTAGTTAATACATTTTTAGATGTTTTATCAGAAAATAAAGATTGGATATTCAAAGGTGAACATATAAGGAAAAAATTCCCAATCCGCAGGATATTAATTGTTAATGATGACCCATGGACAGCTAAGGCGATAAAAGGTAGTTTAGAATTAGAGGGTTTTGGGGCTATCACTGCTCAAACTGGAGAAGATGCCCTTCAAAAAATCTATGAATCACCCCCGGATTTAATCATCACCGAAATTTTATTACCGGATATAAATGGCTATGAATTGTGTAAAAGATTAAGCCGGGAAACACGGTCATCGCATATCCCGATTATTACCATTACAACCAATTCAGATATAGGGGAGGAGATTAAAGTATTAGAAAGTGGTGCCGATATTTATATGGTTAAACCTTTTAACCTGAGAGAATTAGTAGCTCGAGTTAAGGCATTACTAAGGCGGGTAGAACAGGAACGAGCGGTCAGTCCGCTCACAGGATTACCTGGCACAGTATCAATTGAAGAAGAAATTATAAAACGAGTGCTTAATCATGATGAGAAATTTGAAGTAATGTATTTGGACATTGATAACTTTAAAACCTTTAATGATGTTTATGGCTTTTTACAAGGGGATGAAGCCATTAAATTAACGGCTAAAATCTTATTAGAAAGTTTTGAAAATTCCGGCTCTAAATCGGATTTCATCGGACATATTGGTGGAGATGACTTTATCGCTATTACTACCCCTGAACGGGCAGACAATCTTTGCCGGAAAATAATCTCACAATTTGATTTAAGGATAAAAGACCTGTATCAGGAGGAGGATATTAAAAGAGGATACATCATAAAGAATTCCCGTAACGGCGAAGAAGAAAAATTTCCCATCTTGACACTATCCATTGGTTGTGTCAATAATTCAAAAAGAAAGATTGCTTCTTATTGGGAAGTAGGTGAAATAGCTACTGAGGTGAAGGAATACGCTAAATCCAGACAAGGTAGTAGCTATCACCGTGATGTAAGAGCATTTGAAGGAGTAAAGATATAGGGTAATAGTTCAGGTTACTCAAAGATAATGGATGAGAAACTGTAAAATGGGGACTGTAAAATGAAAAATGAAAAATGAATGTAAGATGAACAAGTACAAAATATGGTCACGATGTCCTAATTTTAAGTTTTTCATTATCCATTTTACAATTTACAGTTATTTACATCACAAAGTTTTTGACTGGCTAAATTGTTACGATGATTGGTTGAAGAACCATTTGAAATCTAATGTCCCCCTTCTGATTTTCCTTCTGCTTTTTCCTTCCATGGATAGACTCGAGGGTAGATACGATGCAGGTATTGAATCCTTAGTATCTCTAATTTTGCTTTAATTTCCTTATCTTTTTGTGCCTTATTTAAGAGGGCAAGTTCAATCCGACACATATTTATTATCTCTTTTCTCTCTTTAATCCAGGCGGTTTGTTGGGTTGAATTTTTAGTCTCTAACCAATATAATTTATCCTTTTGCTTTTTTAAGGTAAGAAGTATTCTCTGTTTTGTGGATTTCCCTGCGTTCAAGTCTATCATCCCAAGTGCTTGTAAAACCATATTTGGGCTGACATTAAACTTGCTTGAAACTTGAAAAATGAGTTTTAAGATATCTGCATCTACCTTGTAATCCTTATGAATCTCCACTAACCCTTCTGATTGACTCTCTTTTGCCCCAGTAATCTTTGTCACCCATCTTTTATGTTGAACTTCTGCCTTTTCCTTTTTCTCCTTAGAAATAATTTCTTGTTGGACAGATTTATTATAAACAATATTATAGGTAACCCTGAATGCAAAAAGGCTTAGCCCTATTAATATTATTGTTCCAATTATTATCGTGATGAGTTTCTTATTCTCGATTCCTTTTAACCACATCCACTTGTGCCTCTTCAAAAAACTTCTTAGCTAATTCATCCGGGTATTCCCCTTCATAAACTATCCTTTTAATTCCGGCATTAATCAACATCTTAGCACATAAAATACAGGGTTGGTGGGTACAATAAAGTATTCCACCTTTAATACTTACACCATGCAATGCGGATTGAATAATCGCATTTTGTTCTGCATGTAGTCCTCGACAAAGTTCATGTCGTTGGCCGGATGGAATCTTCATTTCATCCCGCAGACAGCCAACCTCTTCGCAATGTCTTAATCCTATGGGAGCACCGTTATAGCCTGTAGTTAAGATATGTTTATCCTTAACTATTACTGCCCCTACCTGCCTTCTTAAACAAGTAGAACGCATGGCAACTAAATATGCAATCTCCATAAAATATTCATCCCACGATGGTCTTGTTTTCATGCTCAGTACCTCCAGCAATTCTTGGAGTGCGAAAGCTTACTTTCGCGTAATCGGTCAGTTACGCGGGGTTATTTTTTGACCGGGCAAGAGTAACAACCCCCTAACCCCCTTTTTTAAGGGGGAATAAAACGGGGTTGTGCCATATTCCCCCTTAAAAAAGGGGGTTAGGGGGTTGTTACTCTTCTATGAAAATTTCCCCCAGTAACTGACCCATTACCCACACTCGTAATGGGTCAGTTATCAGGGGGAGAAAAGGAGTCCAGGGTTCAAGGGTTCGAGTGTTTGTTTTTCCTTATTCCACTTGACCCCTCGACCCCTCAACACCTTGAATCCTGTTGATACATTTTTCCATATTTCCTCCAATAACTGACCCATTACCCGCACTCCAAAATTTATATTGACAATTACCTACGATTTAATATAAAATATACCTATGATTAATGTTAAAAGAGATATAGACTGGAAGATATTTTTTCTCCTCTATCTTCCCTTAGCCCTAATTACTACCTATATCCACATTCGATTTACCGGTAAATTCGGTTATGAGTGGGGGGTATTCGGCAGACCCAATGGTCACTCTGCTGTTATTGACGGAATAGCCTTTGCCCCAACTCAATATAGAATATTAATGCCTTTTTGTGCAGAATTCATCCATCAAATATTGAAAATCTCTATCCCTGATGCCTATTATTTACTTCGAGTTATGACTACATTTTTAGCCCTTTTGCTCTTCCATGTCTATCTCAAAAGATGGTTTGATACACCAAAAGCCATTATTGGCACATTATATTTAGTTGCTTCCCTTCCTTTATCTTACATGTTCTGGCCCTATTCCGCAGATATGTTTAACTTGATTATCTGGACACTCGGATTCATAGTTATTCGTGATAATAAAGGTAATTGGCTATATCCACTTTTGATAATAGGCGTTTTTAATTACGAAGGTATTGTATTTTTAACATTAGTATATTTCTTTTACCATTTCAGGGAAATGCCTTTTAAAAAGTTAATTTTAAGGACAGTAAGCTACCTTTTAGTTTTTGGTCTGATTATGTTTGCCCTGCGATTAAGATACGGTGTTTTACCCAATTTCATGGATAATAAAGTTCATTTAATCGGTTATCCTATGTATCAGTTTAATCTAACGATGTATTCCAATCTTTTCAAGTATTTGTCCTGGACAACCCCCGGCTTATTTATCTTTTTACTCTTTGGTTTTTTCTGGATATTAGCCTTTGTGGATATGAATAAAAAGCCAAAATTTCTAACTAAAGGTATTTGGATTATTCCTTTTTATCTAATTTTTCATTTATTTTTCGCCAGTTTTGCTGAAACCCGAGTGTTTTTACCACTCTTTTTATTGCTTATCCCATCAGGGCTTTTCTCGCTATTTAAAGAAAAAGATAGAGATTAAAAGTTAGAAGAACTCTTCGCCTTTCTAACCTCTACCTTCTAATTTCTTACTTCTTACCAGCACTTAGAATAGCCGCAAGCTTTGCATATCGCACAGCCTTCAACTAACTCAAGCAAATCACCACATTCAGGGCATTCAGGATATATGCCGGCAGAGGCTTTAGTCATCGTAGTTTTCTTCAATGATTCTGTCCCTGAACCGTTATTCATATATCTTTCAATGGCTTTACTGATAGCATCCGGGCAGGATAAAACCATGCCTCCCTTTTGCCATAAAGGAGAAGGGCATCTAATCCCTCTTAATTGTTTAATGATTACCTCCGGGTCTATTCCAGAGCGTAAAGATAACGAGGTTAATCGACTTACTGCCTCAGATTGAGAGGCGGCACAACCACCGGATTTACCCATCTGAGAGAAAAGCTCACAGGGTCCTTTATCATCTTCATTTATGGTGATATATAAATTACCACAGCCGGTAGTTATTTTTTGTGTTGTCCCTTTAGTCATTGTTGGTCTGGGTCGAGGCACATGTGTTTCTTTCTTTTCTTTTTTACCTAATCCAAGATAAAGCACCTGCTCATCACGACTACCATCCCGATAGATAGTTACCCCTTTACACCCATTTTTATAGGCTAAAAGAAATACCTCCCGGACATCCTCACAACCTGCATTATTGGGGAAATTAACCGTTTTTGAGACAGCATTGTCGGTATATTTTTGAAAAGCGGCTTGCATTCGGATATGCCATTCAGGGCTAATATCATGAGCGGTGCAAAAGAGCTTCTGAATTCTTGATGGAATATCCTTAAGCCCGTGCAGAGTCCCTTTTTCTGCAATCTGACGCATCAAATCCTCACTATAAAATCCTTCCTCTCTGGCTGTCTTTTCAAAATAAGAATTTACCTCAATTAACTCATTTTTATCCATTACCTTGCGCATAAAACAAACACCAAATAAAGGCTCAATACCACTTGAGCAGTTAGCGATAATCCCAATTGTTCCGGTGGGAGCGATGGTAGTCGTGGTGGCATTGCGAAATTCAGGCGATTTCCCATCATCATAGATACTACCCTTAAAATTAGGAAAAGGACTTCTTTCTTTTGCTAATTGAGCTGATGTCCCTCTTGCCTTATCCCGAATAAATTTCATTACCTCCTCAGCCGTTTTTACCCCTTTTTCAGAGTTATAAGAAATCCCAAGTTGAATGAGCATATCGGCAAAACCCATCACACCCAGCCCAATCTTCCTGTTTCCCTTAGTCATTTTACCTATTATTTCCAGTGGATAATTATTCATCTCAATAACATTATCTAAAAATCTAACGGCTAATTCTATCACTTTATCTAATTTTTCATAATCTATCTTATTGTCCGTAACCATTTTGGATAAATTAATAGAGCCTAAGTTGCAGGATTCATAAGGAAGCAAGGGCTGCTCGCCGCATGGGTTAGTGCTTTCTATTTCACCTATATGTGGTGTTGGGTTAGCCTCATTCATTCTATCTAAGAAGATAATTCCCGGCTCACCATTTTTATGGGCATGTTTGACTATCAAATCAAAGACCTCATTTGCCGACAGGCTTTTTACCTTGTTTTTAGTGCGTGGGTCAATTAAATCATATTCGGTATTATTTTCTAATGCCTCCATAAAAGGTTTGGTCAATCCAACCGAGATATTAAAATTATTCAACTTATGGTCGGTATCCTTACAGCAGATAAAATCTAATATATCCGGATGGTTCACCCGCAATATGCCCATATTTGCTCCTCGTCGGGTTCCTCCCTGTTTAATTGTTTCGGTAGCGGCATCGAATACGGTCATAAATGAGATAGGTCCACTTGAAACACCCTTGGTCGTTTTAACAGGACTATCCTTGGCTCTAAGTCTGGAGAAGCTAAACCCTGTTCCGCCGCCGGATTTATGAATTAAGGCGGTATTTTTTACGGTCTCAAAGATACTGTCCATAGAATCTTCAACGGGTAAGACAAAACATGCGGATAATTGTTGTAATTCTCTGCCGGCATTCATCAAGGTCGGTGAATTAGGCAAAAAGTCAAGATTGGTCATTAGTTGATAAAATTCTTCAGCCTCTTTTTTTATATCAGCATCAGGGTCATATTTCTTATCTGCCAGAGCTACATTTTCTGCTACACGCTGAAACATGTCCTCTGGAGTTTCGGTAGGATTACCCCCCTCATCCTTTTTTAAATACCTCTTTTCGAGGACTCTACGAGCATTGATAGATAATTCCATTTTGCAATCCCCTCCCTTTTTTAATGGTTTATCTTGTGGTAGAAATATTATACACCACAAAGTATAGTATGTCAAGCAAATTTTTATATTATTTTTTTGGTAAGTGGTAAAGTGTTTGGGTTCAGGGGGTTTTCAATTTCACACTCACAATTCCACAAATAAACTGTCTCCAATTTCACACTTAAATATCTTAACATATTAAAAACAATTCAAGAAGATTAGGGAAAATATAGGGGAAAATGAGGATATTTATATCAAAACCCACTATCTTATTCAGTATCAATTAGTTATGTATTGATTTTTAGTCTTTTCTTCCAATGCCGTTGTTGACTTTTTTCTTGAGACAAATTCAAATTGAGCGATATTAAATTGCAACTGCCCCGAATGGCACTGACTTAGTATAAAACTCTTTGAATTTCAACAGGTTGCGTAAGACTAAAATTAAATATTAAATATAAAAATGCAAAATGACAAATCAAATATCAAAAATACTAATTTCTTACTTATGTTATTATTTTGCAAGTAGTTTTGCATTTTGTCTTATGGTTTTTATTTTTACATTTTGATATGTAATTTTAATATTTAATTTTTAATGTTTGATATTTTTGCGTAGATATCTTCTTGTCGAACAAATGCTTACGCTTAAGTCAGTGCCATTCAGGATACATTCCATATTTCTCTCTGGTTATTTCCCTTCCCTAAATCTAATGTTCCTTTCTCATTCCTTTCCTACTTTTTTCTTAAATCTCATCTGTTCTCATCCGATTTTCCATATCCTTTGCCTCATGATTTCAAACATCAACACTGACCCCGCTACCGCCGCATTCAAGGACTCAGTCTTACCTGGCATTGGAATACTCACCGTCGCATGTGCTAATTCCCTCGCGGATTCGGTTGCGCCTTCGGCTTCTCCACCTACAACCAACGCCAGCGGTGTACGAAAATCGGTCTGCCAACAGGAAACACCGTCCATATCGGCTAAATAAACAGAGAGATTCAGTGAATTGACAAGTCGGCGAATCTCATCCCAGGATAGCGATTGAATCGGCAAGCGGAAATGCGCACCCATTCCAGCCCTGACAACTTTTGGTGCGAAGGCATCCGTCGTTTCTGATGGCAACAGCACAGCATGGACTCCTGCTGCTGCGGCGGTGCGCAACAATGTCCCCATGTTACCGGGGTCGCGGATAGAGTCGAGAATAAGGAAAAAATTGGGGAAGTCGGAAATCGGAAGTTGGAAATCATTCAAGACAGCCAGAATCCCTTGCGAGATTTCAGTCTCACTGATAGATTGAAAAATTTCCGGCTCAACCTCTTCAACTTCCACACCTTTTCCTACCAGTTTCTCAACTAATTTTCCCCCTCGCTCACTCAACTCCAAAGAGACCAGTACAAACCGAAACGGAGGATTTACCTTATTAAGGTTTGCTTTATTGAAATAAGCCTTGTCCCAGTTTGCCGCCAGTGCCTCTTCCACCAGCCGCACACCTTCAGCAACAAACGCACCCGCTTCACGGCGATTTTTAGGACGACCGAAAAGCGAACGAACAAGTTTAATTTTAGGGTTCTGATTAGAAGTAATCAAGATGTGAGCCTCAACCTTCTTTTAATTCATTTCGAAGCACGACCAGCGAAAACAACTTTGCGACTTTGTATTACTGCTATATAAATTATAGTGTCTAAATTATAGCATAAATAAAAATATTTAGTCAAGCACAATTTTAATAATCTGAATATTCGATAAAGCAAACACCTTATGCAGAATACGATTTTCCCCATTGCGATCCAATCAAATCAAGAGCTGGATTTTCAGAGAAAAAATTATTTTTTAAAAAATTTACGATTAGGGTGCATTTTTTGCC
>JBDRHR010000242.1:0-2260 GCA_043816605.1 Nitrospirota bacterium | reverse complement strand
CGTAATAATAATGTCACCCCTTCGGGGTTGTATTCTGCCTTCAATAATTTGTACTCTTAACTTGAAATGTTATGAGATAGTAGTGAGCTATGCAAGGTATTTTCATTTTTCATTATCTATTTTACAGTTTACAGTTGTTCACAATACGAAATCTTCAACTGGCTGAACGGTTACAAAGGGAATTGGGAAATAACTATCAGCCTAAATTGTCTAGCAAAAGATGTGGGACATGCTAAGTTTATTAAGGGGGAATAAAATGGAGTTGTGTCATATTCCCCCTTAAAAAAGGGGGTTAGGGGGTTGTTCTTCTTGCCCGGTCAAAAAATAACCCCGCGTAACTGACCGATTACGATTGTCCTAATTTTTTTCTTTACTTTTAGCTGGTTGTATGTTAAAATAATAATGAATTTTTAAACTGGTAAGGGATTAGGGATTATTATATGGCGACAAAGTCTATTATGTTAAAAGAAGTCTCGAAGGAAGAGTGTTTTTGTTTCCCTCTTCCAAAGAAAGTTTCTGGAGTTTGTAAATATTGTTTTACACCAATTAAAACATTTCCAGGACAGGGAATTTGTTTATGTGAAGAGTGTAAGATTATTTGTAAGCGATGTGGGAAAGAAAAGAAATAGCCTCAAAAATAATATTAAATAAATAAGGTAAAATTGTCGATAAAATAAGCGAGGATAAGTCCATGTCAACAAGATGTTGTGAATGGGATATAAGAGGATGCCCGGTGAGTTGGTATATGTCTTGTGAGGCATATAAAGCCGGGAAAAATTGCTGGGAAGTAAAGATAATCCCGTGCTGTAAGCGAGAAGAGAAATCCCAATGTCCAACCTGCGAGGTGTATTTAAAGGCAATAAAAAGAGGGATTATTACTCAAATCGGTAATCAGTAAGCAGGTAATTATTCACCGATAACTGATGACCGATAACCGATTAGTGGTGAATTAAGTTTTGTTTCTTGACTGAGTCTCTTGCAAGGGGGCATAAATTAAAATAGTGGTATAGAATTTTTGAACATTTTTCAATAAAACATCAGATGAAAAGGTGTATTAATTGTATTTTATAACTCTCAACAGGCTGGATAATCAATATTACTCAATAATAATGGACAAGACATGGTTTCAAGGCAGTCTTCTCTTTATGCATCAAAATTAGATATTTTTATGTGACAATTAATTACAAGGCTTTTTAGCCCTTGCAATGGACTCATTTTTTACAAAGGAAGGATAAAATATAAACATCTTTCCTTTTCTTATTTTTGGGATTTTATTAGTCAGTTTTGTTGGACTTATGACCTTTCTTGTTTGGTGCGGTGACTATTGAGAGGCTAAAAATCAGTAGAAACAATCCTTTGCTAAATAATAAGTATGGGTTTAGGTGGTCAAAACACATTTTTCCTTTAGTGATTGCGGGTTTATCACCATTACTCTTACTATTTTAGAGAAAAAGAGGGAAGATAAGGATACATTTTCCTATCCTCAATTCATTCCATTATCTTACCTTCAATTCGCTCATATTCCAGAGGATGATGTTCTTTTATCTCCTCCTCTGTAATCTTGCCCGTAAGCCATATCTTACTCATCGGAAAGACATCTGGATTCAGGTGGGCATAATAAAAATGCCAGACAAGGATAGCTAAAAAGGCAAGCAATGCCTCGCAACTATGCAGAACAGTAGAAATATCGAAGATAACATTAGGTAAAAAGCAAATTGCCTTATCCGGAAACCAAAGAATAAGCCCTGTAATCACCATAACTACTGTGCCCCAGATTAATGCCAGGTATTCTGCCTTCTCAATATAATTAAAATGGTCAAATTTTGGCGACTCTTTCACCATACCCAGAAAATATCCTATATTGTGAAATACATCCCTGGCATCCTTAAAATTAGGTAATAATGTTAATGGCTTACGCATGATTATCCACAAATAGGCGGTGTAGAAAAGGTGGTAGATAAATCCCAGAATCATTATTACCCCTGAAATTCGATGGATTATTCCCCGCATTTCAAAGCCACCAAATAAGTTAATCAGAAATTTTGCCCAACCGGTATCATGATAGCGCACTGGAAGCCCCGTAGCGACCAGAAGAAAGAAGGTTATTAAAACTATCAAATGCTGTATCCTTTGATTTAATGTAAGTCTAATATATTGTTTCATTTGTCGTCCTCCTCGTATAATATGTTTATATTGATAGTTATGGTTGAATAACTATCTAACGGTGTAGGAGGGCGGTTGGTGGAAGATGGGATTCTAC
>JBDRHR010000241.1:0-2099 GCA_043816605.1 Nitrospirota bacterium | reverse complement strand
CTTATAAAAACCACTCAAGTCAAGTAAAAAATTAAAATGTTTGGAGGAATTCATTAGAAAACATAGGATGTGTCCCTCTGTTTCTCCTGTCTGTTGAGCAAATTCTGCTTTCTACATTCAAGGTTTGACCCCAAGGTCTCCTCATAAGTGTCACGCATCTTATGAAAATATAGTTTGCAGTCTGGGGAGAATAGCATTTGGGGCAATGTTTGTCTATCTTTTCCTGCAGATATTGGTTTTCATCCATGGGAAAAACTGGATATATCTCTCTTCACCCATGGGATATTGGTATCTTGTTGAAATATGTGGTTTTGTCTTAATCCCTTTTTTAATTTATATCGTCGGTGTAAAAAAGAAAAGTATGACGCTTATTCGTATCGCATCTATTATGACCATCATTGGAATTATTATCAATCGGCTTAATGTCTCTATTATTGCCTTCAAGTGGGATGCGCCCGTTAGATATTTCCCATCATGGATGGAGATTGAGATTACTCTGGCTGTAATTTCGGCAGAGATTTGGGCATTCCGCTGGGTAGTAAGTAGAATGCCTGTTCTTAATGAACGACCGGGTTTTAAATGGATACATTAATTGGATTAGGCGGTCACAAAATTAGAGATAAGACTCGAATAGGGTAAATGGTAATTAGTGCTCTGTCACAACTGATTTGATGGATATTTTCGGTAAGTGTTCAGCCAGATAAAAAATAACTGTAAATTGTAAAATGGATAATGTAAAATTTAAAATTAGAGCATTCTCATTTTACATTTTTCATTTTACAGTACCCATTTTACAGTTTTCTGTCACCTATTTCGTAAGAATTTATCTATCTATCAATTTATGTGTGACAGAGCACTAATTACCATTTACCATTCAACCAATTATCCAAAAAAAGGAGGTGTCCAATGGACATCTATGCAACAAAAGGGATAGAATATTTATTAGTGATTACCTTTTTAATTATATTTCCCCTTTTTTGGCGATGGGTTAGATCGACAAAATTAAGTTCCGGGAAAGATTAATCTACACATCCAGTGAAATATGAGTGGATTGCAAGTAAGACAATTTGGAAACTTGAAATTGGAAATTAGAAATTGGGGGGAAAAGAAAGATTGAAAGCCCAACTTCCAATTTCAGCGTTCCATGAATACTTACCAAATCACAACATATTGCGACAAATTCATCAACTGCCGTTGTAGGATTATTTAGCAAAGGATTGTTTCTGCTGATTTTTAGCCTCTCGATAGTCACCATACCAGACAAGAAAGGTCATAATTCCGGCAAAACTGACTAATAGAATACCAAAAATAACCTACGGAGCTTTACATATTGGCAATTCTTTCTGCTACAAACATATAACTCCTACGGAGCTTCAGATTATCTTTAACTAAGCCTAATGCCTTACACTTCAAGGTGTTACGCTGACAAAGAAGTTTTGGGGGGAATTTCTTTGATTAGCATTATCATAAAAAGCCAAATCCTTGTTTTTATTAGATGCCTTTGGGGTAAAGTTTTTTTATGAGCATTGTTCTTCCCCTATATTACAATGGCTTGTGAATTTCCCGAATGCCTCTATGTGTTTGCAAAAAATTTTTCTTGACAAAAAAGGGTTTGATAGAATATAATATTTCTTGAATAGAAAATTAGAAAGGTTGAAAGAATTAATGGATGTTTCAAAACAGCAAATAGCCTTTTATGAAGAGTTAATCAACATTCAAACCGCATCCAGGGAAAAATTAAAGGAAGAGGAATTATTCCCAAAACCTGATAAAAATCAAGCACTGGAGAGGATTAAAAACGGTCTTCCTTTGATTAGTTTTGAGGGGATAAAGATAAAAGAGGGGGTAATCAAGGAGATACTGGATAATATCTGTAATGCCTTGATAAAACATGGGTTATGCAAGGAAGAGGAGATTGGACAACTATCACTTCCCACTTTTCACTTCTTACTTTCATTTAACGAGAGAGGTATGTTCAAATTTGTCCCCAAAATCTGCCTTTTCTAATAAATTTTTCCAGCTATGTAATTTTTTGCTTGACAAAAAGTAATTATTTGAGTATAATATTTCCCGGACAGGAGATTAGAGAGATGAAATAC
>JBDRHR010000240.1:0-3172 GCA_043816605.1 Nitrospirota bacterium | reverse complement strand
TCTTTTAGGCTGTAGGAGGAAGGAGGGAAGTCTGTAGGCTTTTAGGCTTTTAGGCTGTAGGAGGAAGGAGGGAAGGCTGTAGGCTTTTAGGCTTTTAGGCTGTAGGAGGAAGGAGGGAAGGCTGTAGGCTTTTAGGCTTTTAGGCTGTAGGAGGAAAGGAGAAGACTGTAAATTTCTTCTCCCTTCCCTCTTCCCCCTACAGCCTAAAAGCCTAAAAGCCTACAGCCTTCCCTCCTTCCTCCTACAGCCTAAAAGCCTAATAGTCTACAGCCTTAATTAATTCTTCCATCGTTTCAACTATATCAAAAGCCGATTGAGGCTTGCCGATGCTTAAAGCTCGAGTCCGCATCTCGTTCAGTTTAGGAGGGTTAGTTAATAACTCCAAAACTATCTTTTTTACCTCCCATTCGCTATTGGCTTTTATTCCTGCACCTTGTGCGGTTAAATATTGGGTGTTTCTCTCCTCCTGACCGGGTATAGGATTAATAATAACCATTGGTAAGCCGCAAACTAAACTTTCAGCAGTAGTCATACCACCTGGTTTACCGATAAAGAGATTTGATACCTTCATTAACTCATCCATAAAATCTACAAAACCAAATACTCTGGTTAATTTAGGTGAGGCTTGCCTCGTTAATAATAATTTGTTAAGTCTTGATTCCAATTTTTTATTATTTCCAGCTACGGCGATAATTTGGAAATCAATATTTTCGAGCTCATTCAGACAATGAATTATCCCTTCAATAGGACCAAATCCCCATCCTCCACCCATAATCAAAATAGTAGGTATATCCTCTTTTAAATTATATTTTCTCTTTATGGCTTGAATATCCGTATCTTTTGTAAATGCAGGGTCAACAGGAATCCCTAAAATCTTAATCCGTTCTTTTTCTACACCCTTTTTTTGGAGTTTTGCCGCTGTGTATTGCGTCGCAACAACATAGCAAGAAACATTAGGATGAATCCAGTAAGAATGAACATCAAAATCTGTGATTACCCCTATTAAAGGAAACTTATTTGAGTTTTTTAAGGCGGAAAATATCCCACAGGGAAAGGCATGCGTGCATACTACTGCCTGCGGATTAAATGAAGAAAACAATTTGCTCAGTCGATATGAATTGAATGAGTTAGTGAGCTGTCTTAAATTAGCGGTTAATTTCACGATTTTTTCATTGTCATAAAGATAGTCCCAAATATCAGGGTTTGATTTAACCATGCTAAGATAGCCTTTGTTAATAACTGCCTCAAGTCGGGGATAAAAAGCCTTGAGCGGGTCAATCTCCAAAACCTCTATTTCAGGATATAATTCTTTAAGTGCCTTATGAATACTCCATGCGGCTTTTTTATGTCCGGTGGTAATATTAAGGTATGAAAGCATTACTTTGTTTAGCATTTAATATCTCCTGTTTCAGATTATAGGTTTTATACGACTTATATGTCCTATTATTCCCATAGTTACAATTAACGAAAAAAGGGTAAATATGTCTCCAAACCGGGTATAAATAGTTAAGTTAGACACCGGAATAATTTCTGTCAAAAATATTTGCCGGGTATTTTTGGTGGTTTCTATATCCTTGAAAGTTATATCCTTGTCCGGCTCATAAATAGTGCCTAAAACCTGTTTCCCAAAAGGGTCGATAGTTTTAGTGATACCTGTGTTAGCCACTCGCACGACAAAGCGTCTATTTTCAATTGCCCGCAATGTGCTCATCATCGCATGAAGTCGTGGTTCATTAGTCTTTCTAAAATGACCGTCATTGGCTAAGAAAAACAGATATTCTGCACCTGCTCTACACATCCTTGTGGCTATTTGAGGAAAGGTATCCTCGTAGCAAATAATTATCCCTACCTTCCCAAATTTTGTTTCAAAAGGTAGATAATCACCACCTGATGAGACTTGTGTCTCTCCAAACGGCACAGGTAATATCTTGCGGTGAATAATATCATGTTCCCCGGCTTTAGAAACCAATTCGCCCTTATCTGAAAAAACCAGGACTATGTTATACATCCTTTCTTTTTCACAGGTAAAACTTCCTAAGACTATGTAACTATTTACCTCTTTAGCTAATTTTGAGAGTTTTTCATAATAAATTGGATTATGGAGCAAATCTGTCGAAATGGCATATTCAGGCCAGAGAATAAATTCCGGGTCAAATTTTTTCTTAGCCTGTCGGGTAAGTTTTGTGTAGGTTTCCAATATTTCATCCACATGTGTCTTTCGCCATTGCCAACTCTGGTAGAAATTGGCTTGAATACAGGCTACCTTTATTTCTTTGGCTTTTTCTATTGAGGTAGCACCTCTGTCAGAGGTAACACCTCTGGAACTGTATCCAATAAGTCCTATAAGTCCAATAAGTCCTATAACTCCTAATTTTAAGGCAGTCTTACGAAAATAAGGAAGAATACTAAAACAGATAATAGAATTTATTCCAACAATCAAAAAGGTAATAAAAGGAATACCGGTTATATCAATAATCTGTAAAAGTCTGAGGTAGTTAATTTGACTATAGCCTAAATTTGCCCAGAATCCACCTAAGCCGGTAGGGATAATATCATAGAGATATTGTAGGGTGAGCCAGAGAAATGGCGGGAACAGAATACTCAAACAAGGATTTTTCCGTTGCCAGACCACTTTTGTAAAATAACAAAATATAGCCATAAAAGAAGAAAATGTGGCAACAATGACTAAAAACACCCATATTTTAAAACTGCAAACCCAATAAAACAGTCCACTGTAGGTTATTATTCCTACTAATAAACCAATAAAAAAAGCGGTTTTAGCCTTCTTTATCTTGTTTAAACTGATAAATAACGGCACTAATGCTATCCAGGCTAATATTCCCAGATTAAGCGGAAGAATAATCAGGATTAAAAGAATAGCTGACAAAATGGAGAAAAGTATTATAGTCATTTATTTTCCTTAAGTCTATTGTCTGATGTCTATGGTCTATTGTCTAAATCACAATAACTTAATATATCACGAAACAGAATAAAAAGCAAGTAATTTTTCTAAACACGAGTAATCGGTTAATTACGCGTGGGAGAACAACCCCCTAACCCCCTTTTTTAAGCTTATCCTTACCCACAAGTCTATAATATCTTACAAATAAGGATGTTATGTGAATAATTACAGGGGTAATTGTTCAGTCAGTTAAAAATTTTGTAGTATAAA
>JBDRHR010000239.1:0-3052 GCA_043816605.1 Nitrospirota bacterium | reverse complement strand
AATTTGCTACCCCTTGTTCCAATAATTATTTCTTTCATTTGAAAATCCCCTTTCTATTTCTCGCAAATGTCGCAAAGAAAGATATATCCGCAGATTACGCAGATTTCACAGATTAAAATAAAAGACCTTTTGGATCTTTTTCTTCTCCTGATAATCTGCGTAATCTGCGTAATCTGCGGATATATATCTTCTCGATTTTCATCCCTCTTTGTGAGACTACAGCTCATGTGGGTTTCATAATAGTATTTTACCACAAATTTTGGACTCTGTCAAGGAATTTTTCCTCTGAAGGGAATCAGAGTCGCACCTTGAATGTAGGATTAACAGGGCTAAATTCTACATTCAAGGTACGCCCCTGATTCCTCGCCTGTCTGCCCGATTGATGATAATTTCTGCTGCGGTATGGCCGTGAACAGCATAGTGCATTTTATTCTGCACAGTCGTAAAAAATTCTTTAGTAAGTTTGTCATCTTTTCGGTAATCAATACTGATGGTATAAATATCGGTAACTTTCTGATAAAAATTGCGTTCACTATTTCGAATATCACGAATACGCTGCAGGAATTCTTGAAAATACCTCGCTTTCTGACCACCATGTTTTAATCGTTCATCGTCTAACGCAAATCCCTTGATAATATACTCTTTCAAACGCTGAGTAGCCCAGATTCTGAACTGTGTCCCATTTAATGATTTCACCCGGTAACCAACTGAGATAATTGTATCAAGGTAATCGGTCAGTTATTGGGGGAAATAATAGATAAAGAATTGTAAACTGTAAAATGTATAATGAAAAATTTAAAATTTAGGATTAAATTAAACAGATACGACGGGCTATTTTCTTATTTTACTTTTACATTTTTCATTTTACAGTATCCATTTTACAGTTTTGGTATCTTCCCATTCCCACTAATAACTGACCCATTACGTATCAAGGTTGTAATACTGCGTCTGGTAGTCCTTGCCATCAGCCGCAGTTATCCGGAATTTCCGGATAACTGCCTCAGCAGAAAGTTCGCCTTCATTAAAAATATTTTGAATGTGCTCGTTAATAGTCCGCACATCTTTCTGGAAAAGCTCTGCCATTTGTTTCTGCGTAAGCCAAACGGTCTCATCCTCCATTTTCACCTGAAGTCTGGTCTGCCCATCTTCGGTCTGATAAATTATCAACTCAGACTTATTATTTTTGTTTTTCATTGAGCAACTCCTTTATCTCCCTTTACGAATAACCTTGCCGGCTAAGACACCAGTATGATTTCCTTTTTCAATAACTATTTTCCCGTTTATGATAACATATTCAATACCGGCAGGATATAACTGTGGGGATTCATAGGTTGCCAGGTCTTTTATCTTTTCCGGACTAAACACCACTACATCGGCGAAATTACCTTCCTTTAGTCTGCCTCTATCCTTAATTCCAAGTAATTGAGCGGATTGGTAGGTCATTTTATAGATTGCCTCCTCCAGAGTCAGCACCTTCTCATCCCGCACATACTTAGCCAAGACGCGTGGGAATGTCCCAAATGCCCTCGGGTGGGGTCTTGTCTGAGCCAATATCCCATAATCTGCCCGAGATGAGGCATCTGAACCTATCATCGTGTATGGCTTTTTTAAGATTTTTTCAAGATTATCTTCACTCATCCCAAAAAGGATTACCTCTACCTTTATTTCCTCTTCAATTAAAAGGGAAAATACAAATTCACAAGGGTCCAAAAGCTTTTTTGTTTCAACTATTTCAGAAATCCTTTTTCCTTCCATCCATTTATTAGCTTGTGTTTTAACCGAAAAAATCATAATTGAGTTCCAATAATGGTGGTCATGATGAGATTTCAAAACCTCTTTAGAGATTTTACGGCGTGTTTCCGGATTTTTAAGCCTTTCGAGTTCTTTTTCAATTCCACCTTCATATACCCAATCAGGTAATATGACATCAAGGTCGGTTGAGGCGGCTGTATAAGGGTATCTATCGCAGGTAACACTAATACCTAAAGAAAGTGTTTTTTCAATCTCCTCAAATACAGCCTCTAATTTATTCCAGTTTGCTTTGTCAGCAGTTTTAAGATGAGAGATATGAACCTTCTGGACATTAGCCATGCCGCCTATGTCTATGGCTTCCCGGACTGCCTCTACCAATTTATTTCCTTCACTGCGCAAATGACTTACATATATTCCACCAAATTCTGCCACTACCTTACAAAGCTCAATCAACTCATCTGTTTGCGAAAAACATCCGGGAGGATAGATTAGCCCGGTGGATAAGCCAAAGGCGCCTTCCTCCATGCAAATTGCGACAAGTTTTTTCATCTTGTCTATTTCTCTAACCGTAGGTCGCCTGTCTTCATAGCCGACAATTGATGCTCGAATATTTCCCTGTCCAATTAATGGGACAAAATTTACGCCAATGCCTGTTTTTTCAAGTATTTCAAGATATTCCTTTAAGGAGTTCCACTGGTAATTTATCTCAAATTCCAGGCAAATTTTTTTAATTCTTTCTTTGAATTGTTGATATTGAGGTGCGGCAGAAAACCCACAATTTCCACATACCTCAGTTGTTACCCCTTGACGGACTTTACTTTCTGCCTTAGGATTAACCAGGATGGTAAAATCAGAATGCGAATGAATATCAATAAATCCGGGGCAGACTACTTTACCTTTGGCATCAATAATTGTTGTCTTGCTTGAACCTAATCCCAGACTACCAATACCTATTATTCGGTCATTTTTTATGCCTACATCTCCACTAAATGCAGGGGCATTAAACCCGCCTGCTATTCTGCCGTTTTTAATCAAAATGTCGTACATGGTTAACTCCTTTGTAATTCAGGTGTTTAGACTGTAGGCTGTTAGGCTATTAGGTAGGAGAGAATTATAACTACAGATTACTTACTTTCTCTAATTCCTTCCTACCTAACAGTCTAACAGCCTACAGCCTATCTACCTGACTTGATTCCTTCCTACCTTCAGCCTAAATGCCTACAGCCTATCTACCTGACTTGATTCCTTCCTACCTTCAGCCTAAATGCCTACAGCCTATCTACCTGACTTGATTCCTTCC
>JBDRHR010000238.1:0-27214 GCA_043816605.1 Nitrospirota bacterium | reverse complement strand
TCTGAAACCATTGACCATGTGCCCCATAACCCTGCTCCATTTTTTGCCTGTACCCGATAATAATAAACCTTACCAACGGTTCTACCGCTAAGAGCACCGCTAATAAGTTGCGATGTGGAGCCAATTGTTCCCCATGAACCATCTGTCCCTACCCTTTCCTGAACAGCATAAAGGACTACGGAAGACTCAGTATCAGTAGCCGCACCCCAATGAATATAATACCCCTCGGTAGAATGAATATCCTCATCAGGCGTTCCTTCAGTTACAGTTCCCGGTGCAGTAGGAGGGGTAATATCAGTAGTTGGCGTCCCACTACCTTGAACCGAGGCTGTCGCCTGGGAATAATTTATGCCGTCATAACTAAATGCCGTGTAATAATATACCTCTCCTGGTAGGACATCGGTATCTGTGGTAGAGGTTCCTGCACCTGGATAAATCGATGTTCCATCATTCGGCCATTGCGGGGGATGAGAATGTTTAACTATCACCGGCTTTACAAAATCCGTATCAGCAGGATTATTCCAACTTAATACTATCTTCTTAAATTCACCCTTAACCGTAAAACTACCTACCAATCCCGGAGGGGTAGTATCCGTTGCCGTTGCTTGGGCAAATACCGGCGATGAATAATTTGCCCCACCATCTGAGGCAAAGGCAGTGTAGTAATATGTGGTATCAGGCGTAAGTAAGGTTTCTGTGTGAGTAGTGGCTGTCCCTCGATAGGTTTGAGTCCCTTCACTCAAAGTGGTGGCATAACTACCCAATTTCCTCACAATAATAACCTCTGTAACTCGCTCATCTTGCGGAAATACCCAGTTTAGCATCATCTCACGATTATTCCCGGCAATCGCTGTAAAACTACCTATTGAACCTAAAGAAATTACAGGCCAACCCACGACATAACTCGATAGGCTACCTACCTTTACCATAATTAAGTCCTCTTCCGGTATAACTGTCCAGGTACCAAGTGCCTCCCAAAGATTATCCCCTAATCGATAAACCCGGTAATCTGTATCTGTGCCTGATGGATGAGGGTTGTAAGAAAGGATTAAGGTAAGTGGGTCAAGCGGCTGAACCTCGTTGGTATCGGTACCAAAGGCTAAAAACTCATAACATGGTGTGAGTGCCTCATTTATCTGTGGAGTAGAAGAGGCAAAATCTACTGGAGGTGGTATCTCGCTAATCGTAAAGGTTACAGAACCTACAAATGCCGTCTCCGGTATATCAATAGTAACCATATCCCCAGAATCAGCGGTATAAATAATACAATTCCCGAATTCAGTAATTTCTACCTTTTTATCCACCACCCTTATCCCATCGGAAGTAATCGACCATGTGCCCCATGGTCCTGCCTCATTCTTTGCACAAACCCGATAATAATAAACCTTACCAGATACTTTACCAGAACTATCCCAACTAAGCTGAGATGTAATTCCAATTGTGCCCCAGCTACCACTTGTCCCCACCCTTTCTTGCACGGCATACTCTACTATATCCGATTGCTCATCCTTAGCAAACCCCCACCAAACAGTATAGCTCCCGGTGATATTAAAATCTTCATCAGGCGTTCCTTCGGTAACGGTTCCTGGTGCATCTGGGGGAGAGGTATCTTTTTGTGGGGTAGTAAAGGCATAACTAAAACTACCTACAGAATCATAAGCAGTATAATCATAACGAACACCATTTTCTAATCCACGGTCAACATAACTTGTTTCGGTGCCACGATATACAAACGCTCTACCTCCCACCTTACGAGTAATCGTGACTGTATCTCCATCCAGATTTATCCAGTTTAACATTATTTTCTTATGTCCAGGAATAGCTGTAAGAGTTCCTACATCAGCTACGGCTACTGATTTAAACAATAATATTAGTAGCCCTGCCAATATTATCTTCTTTATCATAATCTTGTTCCTTTCACTAATTTTTCACAAATATAATGGGCAAAACCAATCATAACTATACCCAATGAAAATTGGTTTGCAAAAAAATATGTGATAAAAGGGATCCAGGATTCAAGGGTTCCAGGGTTCAAGTGTTTAATAATCTTACCTTCACTTGACTCCTTGAACCCTCGAATCCTTGAACCCTTATACCAAATACCAATTTTTTGGAAACCTGATTTAGTTGAGTATATTATGCTTTGAATAATACCATATAATTTTATAAAAGTCAATAGAAAATTTTAGATTAGCGGGTAAAATTAAGTAAAGTAATCGCATAAACCTGCTTTCTGACAGATTCAGAAATGTGATTACTATAACTCGATGTTCAAGTTTTTTCGACCTGTGCAATGCAATCAGAAATCACCACAGAGGCATAAATTGTTTTTATTTACCATAATGAATAATGCCACCTCTTCGGGGTTGAAATATATTATGGCATTAATAGGCTATAATAATACCAGCCCTTCAGGCTTTAATAGTGAGAATAACCCCGAAGGGGTGTAATTATTATAGCAGACAAAAACAAATAAACAACCACAACCCCGAAGGGGTGACATTATTATAGCATCAAGGCAAACAAAACAATAAAATGTCGAAGCAGACATGAATCGTTGTGATGTAAATTTTGATTGCACAGCTCACAAAAATTTGTCTCTGAAAATCATTCTCCGTGTCTCTTTAGTCTCTGTGGTAAAAAACTTGAACATCGAGTATAAATATTAATTTTAACTCTTGACTTTTTTATAATTATATTGTATACTGAATAAAGTATTTTAAATAGAGGGTAAAAACAAATGAAATCTAAATGCTTTCTTTTAATTACCATCTTATCAGTATTTGCACTAATTAGATTTTCCTTCGCAGGAACCCCTGTATTTCAAGATGGTGGTAAACAAATTCAAACCTTTCAATTAGATGTGGGCTGGAATTCTACACCCGCCCAGGTGGATTGGGATGGAGATAAACTAAGAGACTTGGTTGTCGGTGATAAAGAAGGGTATGTCTGGTTCTACCGCAATAGCGGGACGGAGTTTAACCCTATCTTTACTACTGGTGTTCAGATTAAAGATTCAACTTCACAACAACCTATTGATGTAGGAGAGTTTGCTACCCCTTTTGTCATTGACTTCGACAATAACAGCCAATACGATTTGATAGTTGGAAATAAATACGGGAAAATTACTCGCTTTCCTATGTCAGTGAACCCACCCTATGTGAACTCACCAGTACCAATGTCATTCACTAATAATACCTTACAGGGGGTGTTCTTCATTAATTCTGATACAGGCTGGATAGTTGGAGACAACGGCGGAATATTTCGGACTGTTGACGGTGGACTCACCTGGATGCCTCAACAAAGTAATACGAATGAGAATATAAATGGTGTCCATTTTCTTAGTTCAAATGAAGGCTGGGCAGTAGGCAATAATAATACCATCCTTCACTATTACATTCCATCGGGGCAAAATGAACCTATCTGGGAATCTAAAACTTATGGCACACCAACAAATCTCCATTCGGTCTTCTTTGTCGCTTCTAACAATGACTCTAACAACGGCTGGGCAGTTGGAGATAAGGGGACTATCCTCCATTATGCTAACGGTAGTTGGACAACACAAGCCTCTGGAGTAAGTGCAGACCTTCATTCTGTCTTCTTTGTGGATTCAAGTAGCGGATGGATAGTTGGGGAAAAAGATGGTGGTAATGGCACTATCCTTCAAACTATTAATGGTGGAACTACATGGACTCCAGTAACTATAAATGTTACAGATTTATACTCAATTACCCAGCCACCAGGAACAACAACAATGTGGGCAGTAGGGGCTAATGGCACTATTTTACGATATTACGGAACTACCTGGAGTGCTGTTAATTCGACTGTAACTACCAATCTTTACTCTGTCCACTTCTCAGATGCGAATACAGGCTGGATAGCAGGAGCAGATGGGACGGTTTTGCAGTATGTAAATGGTACCTGGGTTAAAGTCAACCTCGGTGTCCAGGCTAATTTGTATTCGGTATTTATTAACGATGCTACTCATGGCTGGGCAGTAGGGGATGACAGCACGATTTTATTTTATAATGGTGTAGGTTGGGGAACTCAATCACTTAATATTGATGTCGGTAATAATTCCGCTCCTTTTATGTTTGATTTGGATGAGGATGGCAAAAAAGACCTTTTTGTGGGCGATGACCCGGGTAATGTCTGGTTTTTCAAGAATGTGGGTAGCGATGATGACCCTGATTTTAGGTATGGATTCAGAATGAATGTTGGTTCACAAGCTCAAACCGGCACATCGTCCAATTTTATTGATGTCGGTCAATTTGCTACACCGCAAATAGCTGATTGGAATGGTGATGGCACAAAAGACCTGCTCATAGGTAATGGAGAGGGAAATGTCTTTCTCTTTAAAGGTGGAATCACCACAGGGACCCAAACACAAGGGCTTATTCCATTGCCGGGAAACAGGATTTTAACCTTTGCCCCCGGGATAAAAATCCAGGCAGATAAATTGGATATTGATGTCGGGCAAAGGTCAGCTCCTTTAGTTATGGATTGGAATAAGGATGGAGGGCTTGATTTGTTAGTCGGGGTAGAGTGCGGCATTATCCATGTCTTTTTGAATGATACCCCCTATCAACCCCCTCAATTTACCCTTAGCTCTCATGTTCAAGGTTCCTCTCATGCCCCACTTCAAATAGGATTATATTCTACACCGGCTATGGTTGACTTTGATGATGACCATCGTAAAGACTTGCTTGTTGGAGATGAGAATGGTTTTGTAACATTGTTTCTTAACTCCGGCACGGATAAAGACCCGATATTTACCGGCGGATTTGAATTAAAGGTGTATGGCATAAGTGCTGAAAAAGGGACATTTACGGAAAATCTGAATGTGAGTGGATTTGCCAGACCTTTTCCTGTTGATTGGAACAATGATGGTAAAAAGGACTTAATCGTTGGTAATAGTCTTGGACAAGTCCTTTACTTCCGCAATATTCAATCTGACCATGCCCCATTATTTGCTCCGGGTCTTATAATTCAGGTTGGTAGCCCGACTAAAAATCTTGATGTAGGCGAAAATGCCACACCCTGTGTTATAGACTGGAATAACGATGGGAAAAAAGACCTTGTTATCGGGCAGGGCGATGGTAATGTCTATTGTGCCTTGAATATCGGCACAGACGAAAATCCGGCATTTGGAACTTTGACAAAACTCAGTACCCCTGATTCAGAGATTGATGTTGGAGGATATGCCGTTCCCTTTGTCATTGATTATAACGGTGACCATAACAAGGATTTGGTTGTAGGTGATTCTGATGGTTATCTCACGGTTTTCATTAATATCGGCACGGATAAAGCACCTATTCTGGACAAAGGGAAAAGTCTCAGGATTGAAGGACAAGGCAATATTGATGCAGGAGAGAATGCCGCACCATGGGTCGTGGATTACGATAATAGCAACTCCCTTGACCTCGTCGTAGGTAATAAGGCAGGACTTGTTACTCTGTATCGCTCCTCTGGAATTGTTGACCTTTACCTCACTAAAAGCGTAGATAAGACTTGCGCCTCTCCTCAAGATATTCTTACCTATACCATCGAATATGGTAATCGTGGTAATTTCAATGCCGATAATGTGGAAATCACAGACGATGTTCCTGAATTGACTGAGTTTATGGGACCCGCAGAAGGACTTAATCCTATCCTTTATTTCACCAATGGTACCTGGACTAACCAATATTCTACGGCAACGACTAAAATTAAATGGGTAAGAAATCAATTATTACAGGGAGCGGTAGAACAGAAGGTAAGTTTTACGGTAAAGGTAGTCGGCACAGGACCTATTCCTAATTTTGCCGATATTAAATCTGACCAAACTTATCTCCAAATGAGCAACATTGTAACCGTTATTGGAACTGAAGAGGGCATTCCAGACTTTTCTACTGCTGAAAAATCCGTTTATCCAGAAGGAGAGGTACTACCTGGGACAGTATTGAGTTTTAAGATTGAATACCAAAATACCGGCAATGGCACAGCTACTAATGTCATTATTACAGACATAATTGACGCTAACCTATGTAATGTTACCCCTGAAAATGGAGGGGTATATAACCCGGGGAGTAGAACAATCAGTTGGAATATTGGTACTTTATTCGTAAGGCATGGTGGTGAGGTACGATTTAACGCTACGGTATTTGCTCCACTTCCCGCTGGGGTAGTGATTGAAAATATAGCTACGATTACTGCCATTGAGGGTAATTGGCAAACGAACAAGGTCCAACTAACTATTCCACAGACTGACTCAGAAAGTGATGATTGGCCGATGTTTCATTTTAATCTAAGTCATGAGGGATATGATTCCCATGAGGTTATTCGTCCACCACTTCAACTTAAATGGACAGGCACTTTAACCGCTAACCTGCGTTCTTCACCTGTCCTTGCCGATGGAAAACTCTATATTGGTTCAGGTGAGAAGGTGTATGTGTTTGATGCTCAGGCAGGTAATTTAGTTGGTAGTTATGCCACCGGTGCTTATATTGATTCCACGCCGGCGATAGTAAAAGACAGGGTTTATGCCGCTAATTCTACCGGGTGGGTATATTGCTGGAGTACCAATCCTGAACTTAAATGGGCAAAACAATTACCTACATCCATTCAATTATCCTCTTGTGCGGTGGCTGACGGCATACTTTATATTGGTGGTTTAGATAAACGGTTATACGCCATATCAATCGTGGATGGCAAAGTAAAATGGGTCTATTCCACTAATGGTGTGATTCAATCCTCGCCAGCCATAGCTAATGAGCGGGTATATTTTGGCTCAGGCGATGGTAATCTTTATTGCCTGACAACCGCGGGTGAGTTTCAATGGAAGTTTGGGACTGTTGGAGCAATATATTCTTCTCCGGCGGTTAAAGATGGGGTGGTGTATGTCGGCTCAAATGATGGTTATATCTATGCTATTGAGCTACTAACTCGGGCAAGGAAATATGGAAGTACAAGACCAATGGTGAAGTTCGTTCCTCACCTGCCATCGCCAATGGGGTAATCTTCTGTGGCTCACAAGATGGCAACTTATACGCAATAGATAAAGATGATGGTACCCGCAAATGGCTACATTCTGTTTACAGTTCAATCGATTCTTCACCCGCTGTAGCTAACGGTGTCGTCTATTTTGGGGCAAATAATGGTACGATATATGGCTTGGATGTAGAAAGCGGAACAGAACTATGGAGCTATAATACTGGAAGTCAAAAAATCTATTCCTCGCCTGCCATAGTTGATGGAGTCCTTTATATCGCCTCCTCTGACGGTAAGATTTACGCCTTTACCTCCCATGCCGATTTTAGCAATTCAAACTTAAATAAGAAGTTAAACTCTCCTGTTGGAATGGTTACGGCAGGGGATGAAATCACCTATACCATAAAATTCTATAATGAGGGATTAGGCGAGGCAACTAATTTTAAGATTGAAGATACATTAGGACAATGCTCAACATTTACCTCCGCCAGTGGTAATGGAACACACTCAAATGGTGTTGTAATATGGGATATTGGTACTGTTAGTCCTAATTCTGGTGGTTCAGTTATTCTAAGGGTAAAGGTAGGCACTGATACCCCTAATGATACTCTGATTAGTAACCTGGCGAAATTTACATGGGATATACATTTAACCAGGGATACTAATGTTGTAATTAATCGGGTAATCAAAGAGATTGTCATGGTGATAAAGGTAGTAAATATTCAAGAAGATAAGGTTAAACCTGGGGATTCGTTGGTCTATACCATCTTATATAAAAATAACGGCAGTTCTACTATCACCGGGATAAATATCCTTGATAAAGTGAACCAATCTTTGACAAATATCAGCCCTGCAAATGAAGGCAAATATCAAGGAGGCACAATCACCTGGCAAATTGGTAGTCTTGCTCCAAATGGAAACGGTGCGATTACCTTTAGTTCCAAGGTAACTTCACTCCTTCCTAATGGTACTTCTATTCCCAATAATACCGCTGTCTTTAATTCCAATCAAATTTCTACCCCTGTTTTGGCTATTCCCGGGACATTGACGGTTACATCTCCTGATTTTAGTACCTCGGTTAAGACTGTAACAGGGATTTTTACTCCGGGTGAGACGATAACCTATACCATTAACTACATCAATACAGGCAGTCTTACGGCGACTGGAGTTGAAATTTGGGATGAAGTAGTGGACGATAATTTAATTGTGGATGAAAAAAGTATACCTCCAAATGCTTACAATCAAAATTATCGGACTATCACCTGGAGTTTAGGCGGAAGTAATTCAGGCAGTGTTACTTTTAAGGCAAGGATTAAATCCCCACTTGCCAATGGTACTTTAATTAAGAATAAAGTAACTATTAAAGCAAGTTATATGCCGGATTTTGTGACTAATGAGGTAGTAGGAACGGTGAGTTCTACGCCTGATTTTAGCTACTCGACCAAGGAGGTATTTCCCAAACCCGGTATTCCATTAAATAAAATTCTGACCTACACTATCAATTATAAAAATACCGGGCAAATGGATGCCGAGGATGTAGTGGTTATAGACAGGTTAGACCCACATCTAAGTGTATCTACGGTAACAAGTTGTGCTGAGGTAATTACAGGTGTAGGAACGGTTAACCTGAATGTCCAGAACGGTTGGACTCGGTTTGATTCCGGCACGGTTAATGGACATATTACCATCATTACTTCTTCTGGTAGCTATATCTCCTCAGACATAAGTGAGTATCCCCAGGTACAAAATTTAATTGCTGAAATAAATGGTAATCTGACGGCAAAGGTAAATATTTCCTACAACGCCGATACCGATAGGTTCACTATCCATAGTTTAGAAGGGGCTATCATTGAATTGCGAGGAACAGGGACAAATCACTTCTTTACCGCCATTAAAATACCAACCGGTATTTATTGTAGTGGTAACTATTCAAATGGCACGATTACCTGGGATATTGGTCAGGTAAAGGTAGGAGAAGGGGGAAGCGTAACCTTCAAGGCAATGGTGATTGGCACACCTACGAATGTAAGAAATCAAGCAGAAATTAGTTTCTTTGGGACAACCTGTCTGACTAATGAGGTTAATAATATTGTAGATATTACCCCACCTCCTGTCGGGTTACCGCCGATAGAAGGAAGTTCAACAACTGACCTTGATGCTGACACAGATGGTACCTATACCATTTATTGGCAGGTATGGAATGACGATGACTCTGGTATTGCCATGTATGGAATACAGGAACGGCTTAATAATGAAAATAACTGGATGACATTGAGTAATGACATCCCGGGCAATACGGAATATTTTGAAGTAACCAATCGTGTAAAAGGAAATACCTATTATTATCGTCTGCGAGCGATGAATGTAGCCGGGACATGGAGCAGTTATTCGGATTCCTCCGATGGAATTCGGATAGTTGACCAATTAGAGGTAGTTAACCCCGCAACAACTACAATTATCACCTTGTATTCCCCCTTAGAAAAGGGGGGCAGGAGGTTGTTATTAAGTGGTCAGATAGTAGTCCAGATACCTAAAGGTGCATTTGCGAGCACCGTTACCTTTACCATTCGCCAGGTTAGTCCACCTGCGACTGATTTAAATAAATCCTCACCTATTATTAGTGCTGTTCTAAATGATTCTGCATTTGAACTGAAGGCATTAAAGGAAAATTATTATGGCATGGAGGTTCAACCTGTTAACCCAATTATCGTTACTTTACCTTATTCTGACCCGGATACAAATAAAGAAGATGACGACCTGGCATATCGCATCTATAGACTTGCAGGAGACCACTGGGAGATAGTTGCAGGTAAGCAAACCGTTGATGCAACTAATGATTTAGTTACCGCTGATGAGGTTAAACAATTATCCATCTTCGCTGTTGCCGCTCCTACGATACATTTACAGGATGTAATCGTTTACCCCAATCCATTCAAACTACGAAGAGGGGATGAAAGGGTCAAGTTTAAAAACCTCCCTGCTAAAGTAAGTTTGTGGATATATAATATCGCCGGGGAATTAGTCTTTAACAAGGATATTACTGGTACAGACGAGTCCCCCTACCCTTGGCCAATAGTAAATAATGCCGGTGACAGGGTAGCCTCAGGGGTGTATATCTACATCATTACCAATGAATTAGGCGAGAAGGTAACCGGCAAAGTGGCAATAATAAAATAAGTGGAAGACAATGGAAAAAATTTGGGTCAACAAGGCAGATTCATTCAAAGAGGCGGAAGAATTTGATAGGAATTATTATTTGAAAATGACCGGTAGAGAAAGGTTGGAAACAGTCCAATTTTTAAGAGAATCCTATTATAAACTTATTGGGACAAAGAATGAGGATAGAAAAAGACTTCGAAGAGTTATTAATGTTATTGAACAAAAATAAGGTTTTGCCATGCCAACAATCGTAATCGAAGGCTACAAATTTCGGTTTTATTCTTCTGATATAAATGAAACACCACATGTCCATATTCTACATGGTGAAGATGAAGCTAAAATTTGGCTTCAGCCTGTGGTGATAGAATACAATCATGGCTATAACTCAGCCGAATTGAATCACATCTTGAAGTTGACACACTCTAATCAGGATAAATTGTTGGAGGTATGGAATGATTACTTTAGCCGATAAAATTACAGAGCGAGTTAGTGTGACCAATGTTCATTTTATTGACAATGTACTTTGCGTTTCCCTCAATGATGGCCGAAATATCAGCGTGGCGATAGACCATGTTAGTTGGTTGGACTGGTTAACAAAAGCCACGCCAACTCAACGAGCCAAATGGTCTCTTGAGCCGGGAGGTTTTGCTATCTACTGGGATGAGTTAGACGACGGCATTGAGGTAGACCACTTATTGAGAATGTCGCCAGTCTAATAACTCGCCTTGATTTCCCATTAGTCTTACCTGACTGCAGATACTTAAATACTTACCTATTACACAGGAGTTAATATAAATGGAGTATAATATCCGAACATTGGAAATCTTTAGTGAAAAAGATGTTGTCTCGCAAATGAAAATGATAGGTGTGGATGCGAAAGGGATTGAGTTGATGTCCAAAAAGGCTATGTCCCGTGTGCTCAAATTAGAGAATGTTGAGCTAAAACTTGCCCTTATCCTTAAACAAGAGATGCTTTCTTTAGGGGGTGAGGCGGCTTTAAGTAGAGAGACAATCACACTTAAATGCCAGACGACCGATGTCCTGCTCATCGGCAGCTTAAAACATTATCAACGATTAATCAGCAAACTGCAAGACCAATATTTTGGGCTGGCTAAGTTAGCGGTTGAAATTGAGGAGGTATTGAATGATTTTATCAAGGATGAGTTCAAATTGGTTTGTGGGAATTATCAACAACGAGGCAAGCCTCAACAAGGCAAGCCTTTTGATTTAGGTAAAAGAACCTTTATCATGGGTATCCTGAATGTTACCCCTGATTCCTTTTCAGATGGTGGGCAATATCAAGATGTAGAGCAGGCGATTGAGCGAGGTATTCAGATGGCAGAAGAAGGGGCTGATATAATTGATATTGGTGGGGAATCAACTCGTCCTGGTGCTGTTTGCTGTTCTATAGAGAAGGAATTAGCAAGGGTTATTCCGGTAATCAGAGGATTGGCTAAGAAAATTGATTTGCCTATTTCTATCGATACCTACAAAGCCGAAGTAGCTCGTAGGGCGTTAGAAGAAGGAGCTCAAATAGTTAATGACATTAGTGCCTTGAGTTTTGACCCCAAAATGGCACAGGTGGTAGCTGAGTATAAAGCAGCCGTAGTCCTAATGCACATACAGGGAACTCCTCAAGATATGCAACAAAACCCACAATACACTTGCGTTGTCTCCGAAATTATCCTTTATCTCCGCGAAAGAATCAGAACGGCTATTTCTGCAGGAATAGAGGCGGATAAAATTATCATTGACCCAGGGATAGGATTTGGAAAGACAGTTGAGCATAATTTAGAGATTTTACGCAGATTAAGGGAATTCAAGTCGCTTGGCAGACCAATTTTAATCGGCACTTCACGCAAGTCGTTAATTGGTAAAATATTAGACTTGCCGGTGGAACAGCGATTAGAAGGAACCTTAGCCACAGCAGTTATTTCTATTTTAAATGGGGCAAATATAATTCGTGTGCATGATGTTTTGGCAATGAAACGGGTAGCAAAAATGGTGGATGCAACTATGTAACCGTTTTGATAAATGGTAATTGGTGAATAGTAAATGGTGAATTTGTGTAATTTAAAAGAAGAAATAGTGCATGGAGAAAAAATTTCACATCATGCAGAGTTTATCTGGGGGCAAGAAACTAAGGCAGGACAACTCAGGGTGGATAGAAGAAGCCGGATATTGACCTCATCTGGAGAACTCAATCCCTCTAAAAAAATCCTTGAATTAGGCTGTGGAACAGGTGAATATACCTTAAGATTAGCTAAAACAGGCTCAAAAATAATTGCTATTGATATTTCCTTGCCATTGATTAATCAGGCAAAACAAAAGATTAAAGCTACAAATGTCAATTTTGTCATTGCCGATGCGGAAAATTTACCGTTTAAGGATAATACCTTTGATGCCGTAGTGGGAAATGCGGTTTTACATCATCTTGATTTAGATAGTGCATTGGAGGAGATGAAAAGGGTGCTAAAAACAGGTGGTAAAATTGCCTTTACCGAACCTAATATGCTTAATCCGCAGAATCTCGTGGTGAAGAATATAAAAATAGTTAAAAGATGGGTTGGCGAATCCCCTGATGAGCGGGCATTTTTCAAGTGGCAAATATGTCGGCTTTTGCGTCATAAAGGGTTTAGTGGGGTGGTGATTAGACCTTTTGATTTCTTACATCCGGTTACGCCCAGGGTATTAGTGCCATGGGTAAATAAATTAGGAATGATGATGGAGAGAATTCCTATTATAAATGAGATTGCAGGTTCATTGATGATAAAAGGGGTAAAATGATAATGAAGATTTCGGTTGTTATTCCCGCTAAAGATGAGGGAGAAGGGATTAAAGGGATTATTGAACAAGTAACACCTTTTGCCAATGAGGTAATTGTGATTGATGGGCACTCAAAAGACAATACCAGGGAAATAGCCGCTCAACACGGGGCAACGGTAATTTCGGATAATAATAAAGGCAAGGGGGACGCCTATCGTGTAGGAATTAATGCGGCAGAAGGCGATATTATTGTCTTTATCGATGGGGACGGCTCCCATGAACCCAAGGATATTCCAAGATTAGTTGAATCTATCCTCCAACAAAAAGCGGATTTGGTTGTTGGCTCTCGAATGTTAGGTGGAAGTGATGAGTTTCACGGTAATTTCTATAATTATGTCAGGATGGTTGGTGGTGGACTAATTACCTTGATTATTAATCTTAGATTTAATGTGGCATTGACAGATTGTCTCAATGGATTTCGGGCAATTAAGAAGGATGTAGCCTTAGACTTAAACCTTCAGGCTAATCAGTTTGACATAGAACAGGAGATGGTCATCAAATGTCTTAAAAAAGGGTATCAGGTAGGTGAAGTTCCAAGTCATGAATATGAGCGACAGTGGGGTAAATCCAAACTGCCAACCTTTAGCAGGGCACATCATTTCTTCTTCCGTTTGTTTAAGGAGTTATTTCCCTTCCCCAGTCAAAAAATAACCCCTCATAACTGAGGAATTATCTCATTTCGTAATCCTTCAGTTACGGGTGGAGACATCCCCCTAACCCCCTTCAAAGGGGGAATAAATAAAAGTTGATGCATAATAAATTCCCCCTTTGAAGGGGGTTAGGGGGATGTCTCCACCCGTAACTAAAGGATTACATTTTGTAGTGTGAATAACTGTAAACTGTAAAATGGATAATGAAAAATTGGAAATTACAGCATTTCGCATAGTTTACCACTCTTCATTTACGCATCCTCATTTTACATTTTTCATTTGACAGTACCCATTTTACAGTTTATAGCACAGGTCTAACATTTCTTTAACCTGGTATCCAGATTTTTCAGCAGATTCAAGTACCTTTACCACTATCTTATGACACTTGATAATCTTTGACTGCAACCCTTTTTCATTTTTTTCATTAGCGGTAATTATGTGCACAACCGTTGTGGCAAACAACCAATACATCAACTCTTCCAGAGCCTCTTTACTCAACCATAGTATGTCTTGATGACGGTTAAAATTCAGATACGACGCCACCTTTGGGTCATCTAATATAGCTTCTATCCGACTTGTCCAACCTGTTAGACCTGTCAGACCTTTAAACCAATTATACCAGGTAGTCAAAATTCTTAAAAGATGGGTTTCCCGCCCTGCCGTATGTTCATCACAACCAAGCTCCGCAAAGGTGTGACCAACTATTTTCCCCAGTAGCCACTCATCCATCCAGTCTGCACTTCGCTGTTCATACCCGGATTCTGACTTTGCCTTGCCTAATCCATAAATTATCACCCAACTAAATAAAACCCGCAAGAGCGGTAAGTGGGTGCTGTCTTCCTTATAAATGCCCGACTGCAAATAGCTAAGGGCAGAATTATATTCTTCATTCTCAGAAACTTGTCGGACTTGTCGGATAAGAGATAATCTTTCAAGCCTTAAAATTGCCGACAAAAGGTTCATCACCTCATTTACAATTTCAACCTCATCACCGTTACCACAACGAGGCGAGCCTCCCACAAATTCCTTTATCTTACGGAGTAAAACCGTCATATTTTGTTCAAAATGGGTTAATACCTCTTGATTCGTTTCGGTGCATAAGCCGGCTAATTTCATTAACATATCTTTGTTCATCACCTGTTTAAATGGGGTAAGAATAGGCTCAAGGCAAATTTCCTTATATGCCTCTTCCATATTTGGGACGCCGCAACCGTTAAGTGAGGTTGTCAATCGGGCATAATAGCCTTGCCGGTCATCGCAGACCTCTCTGAAATTTAAGAATATATGATAATGATATGACCCTAATTCAACATATAAGCCTTGTTCTGTAAGTTCTTTGCCGGAGCGGATGTATTCCAACCCAGCCTTATAATCTTTAAAAATATAGTAATGTTGTCCATCTGCTCTTATGCCGAGTGCCTCGGCGAGGGTTTTTTGGATAAGCCTTCTTTGACCGGGGTGAGCCCCTTCTACAGATATACCTGATGAGGTATGAATCCATCCTTTGGCAGAGGCATATTTATTATGATAGACAATAATCGCCCGCTCATCCCCCACACGGTTGGAATAGGCAAAAACATCCTCATTGACAAAACCCTCAGGGGCATAAAAATCATACAAAACAAAGTTTTCTACCCCACTAAACAGATGTCGCTTTCTCATCAAGGGGAATACCTCTGCCTCGTGGCGGAGCACTAAATCCAGGTCCACCTCCTCATCCCAATATGCCTTTGTATATTCCATCCCATATTTTTCTGTCCAACCTTCTATTTGTCCATGACCAAACATAGGCAGTCCAGGCATTGTAACCATCATACCGGCTATACCAAAATATTTATCCCCTTTCCCAAACTGAGCCACTGCGGTATGTTCGTCGGGATTATTCATAAAATTAACAAATCGTTTTAGTATTTCAGGGTTAAACTCCAGGACATTCTTTATCACACTGCGGTAGTTGGCATTTTCCTCCATTTTGAGCATATTCATAAAGGCACTGTTATAGACACGGTGCATACCAAGGGTGCGCACAAAGTATCCCTCCATTAACCAGAATGCTTCAGCCAGAAGGAGTGTATCCGGCACTTCCCGGGCAATTCTATCCACCACCTCACGCCAAAATTCATTAGAAAAAAGATTATCAAAATCCGCTTTTGACATCCCCTGTCCTGCCCTTGAAGGTATATCGCCGCCTGAGCCGGGTTGAGGAAACCAGAGTCGTTGATAATGCTTTTTGGTTAAGGTCATCGCGGCATCAAATCGGATAATCGGGAATTTACGGGCTACATGAAGAATCGTTTGAATGACTGCCTCCCGAACATCCTGGTGTAAGAAATTCAATTGAGCGGTATCATTCCAGGGCATACTCGTGCCATCATTGCCGTGATAAATATATTTAACATCCCCTGTCCAATGGTCAACCCGTTTAAAGACAACTGCGGCATCAGTTCTACGCCAATAGCCATCCTCAAGGTAAATCCCTACTCGTGGGTCCCATGAAAGATTTTGACCTGTAAAATTGTAGCTCGGGAAAGGGGGATAATCCAACTGGATAAACCAATCAGGATGTTCTATGAGCCATTTAGAATAAATCCCCATGTGATTTGGAACCATATCGCTGGCTAAACGAATACCTCTTTGCCAGGCTCTGAATTTAAGATTCTCAAGGGCGGCTTCTCCACCTAAATCCTCAGCAATAACATAATCATAGACAGAATATGCTGAGGCAATAGCCTCTGGATTTCCGCAGAGTTGTTTTATTCTTTGAGAGGCAGGAGAGCGTTCCCATAGACCAATTAGCCACAGCCCGGTAAATCCCCATTTAGCCAGAATATCTAACTCTTCATCCGGAACCTGGTCTAATCGGGTAATTGACTGCCAATATTTTTTAGATAATTGGTCTAACCAGACATAGGCATTTTTTGCGAGCAAGACAACATTAGACATCCAGTCTAAATCTTGACTGAAATTTTCGAATTCTTCATATTCACTGCCCTCAAAGTAAGGGATTAAAGAGGGTCCTGCCCCAATGAAACCGGATTTTTCTTCTTCCTTTAATAAATCTAAGGAAAGTCCGATACTATCCAAAAGCCCTTGAGGGATGAGCATCCCCCAATTATTTTTAATATATTCAAGTTGACCAAACAAGCAATTGGGACAGGCAACAACAGGGGCTCTTAACATATCGATAAGGAATTGATTTTGGGGTCCAAAGGTAGGTTGCGTCTTGAAGAAATCTATAATTGAGCCGATAAATACTTCATAAGAGACTCCCCTTTCTAACTCTGTATCATCGAATAATTCAATAAAGGGCAAACATGCAGGATTATTATTAGCTAAAAATAAAAGCACCATTTCTTCTGCGGCAATCTCTAAGTTTGGTGAATCCTGGGTTTTGTCGCCTACATATTCCTCAACAGAAACCTTTTTTTGATAAACAGCTAACGGCGGGAATAACTCTACAAATCGGGTTAGTGTTTTATCAACGACCTCAAAGCTGAAATGTTTTGCCACCCATTTAAGGGCATAGTTAAAAGGAGGTATTACCTCAAGAGGTATTACCTTAACCTGTTTATTTTTTTGCCCGCAATACAACGAAATGACATAATGTAAGATTTCGTCGAGCAACCCCATCGCATTTAGCTGACCGGCTTTTATGGTCTGTTCCGGGAGGCTTGCCTTGCTGTGATTTTTTAAATCCCTAACGAGGCAAGCCTCTTTTTCATTCATCTTCTGGGCAAAAAGACGCACTGCCTGGAAATTTGATAAGATAACATTTCCACTAATCGAAAACAGCCCTTCATCAAAATTATATTTGTCTCTTGCCGCCTTTGAGATATGAAATTCAAAAGGAGTAAGGCGAATTGAGGGAGCAAAGGAAGATTCCGGGTTTAATTTTAAAAGAGGTATTATCTCAAAATGTAGTTGTGAAGTTTCCATAGTTTGCTAATCCTTGTGGTCTTTTGGGGTTAGATCTCGAATCAGAAATTTGCATATTTATCTTACTCAAATAAGTCAGAATGAGTACCTGTCCTCTCAAAAATTATTTCGGTATTTGATATTTTGTACATTAATAACCAATCAGATTCCACATGGCATTCTCGTCTGTTTTTATACTTACCAATAAGTTTGTGGTCTTTATGGTGAGCGGAAAGTCGTTCTTCATTAATAAGTTTCTTTATAACCTCTTTTATTTCTTCTTGTGACTTTCCCCTTCTTTCCATTCTTTTGATATCTTTTGCGAACTGTTTGGTGTAGGCTGGTTTTAACATTTATATCCCCAACTTTTTGAACATATCATCAGCGTTGTCACAACAAATAAGATTTTGACTTATGTCTGTATCTTTAAATACTTTTTCCGTTGTTTTGTTGGGGATAACGAGGTTAAAAGGCAACCCATTTCTTAATCTTACCTGTCTGTAAAATAGATTAATAGCCTCTGTTGTGGTGATACCTATTTTGCTAAAAAGTCTTTCTACTTCTGTCTTAAGGTTAGGTTCAATTCTTGCCCTAACTATCGCTGGTTTTATCATAGTTATTACCTCTTATCTTTGAATTAAAAATTAATAATTATCGATTTTAATTCATAATTTTTAATTTCGTGAGACAAAGGGTTACAAGGAGGAGGGGCAAGTCAACTTTTGTGGTTAAACTTGACCATTGCCCCCTCTCTGTCCCTTTATCCTAAACAATCATCTTTCCAACAGCAATCGGGCTGGTCGCAATAATCATCATTTGCACTTCCAAAACAATCGAAGTTGCCTTCTTGTATTTGAATCTGCTTGATAAGTTCATCCTTTGTGAGCTTACCTGGTTTTATGTCCAGTTCCTTTGCCTTTGCTTTAACATCAGCTATCGTCATTTTACTCACCTCCTTACAAATAAAATTAAAAATTATGAATTAAAAATTAAAAATGGGGGAAGAAATCGAAAGAATAATTTTCAATCTTATAATTTTTAATTCATAATTTTTAATTTTTAATTTTCTTAATTCGCATAGGGTGCAGGGTGCGATTAAAAGGGTTAAATACAAGTCCCAAAATCTCTAATGTTACCACACCCAATAATGCCTCATCACCTTCTTCACCCAAAATTACCGGTGTATGAGTTTCACCTTGAGGCAAAATAACATAAGCCTCTGAGATTGCCCTCTCAATTATTGTGCCATCAGCCAGGGTAAAGGACTGTTTTCGTTTAGGCTTCAATTCAATCGTCTCCCACACCGTTTTGGGCAAAAGTGAGTAGGTTGCTCCACTATCTACAAGAAATCGGACATTTTCCTGTCTATCTGATAGCCCTTTCACCTGACCTTCAACATAAGTAAGACCCATATTTTATTTTCCTCTTTTGTTATTTTATCATTAATTTGTCCTTATGTCAACAAATTTTTATTGACTTTTAAGAAATTATACGGTATAATGAAGTAAAAAAAAGGGACTATGAAGTTTGGTCTCTATCCTTAAATAATAGATGAAGTAGAAATGTACTTTGAAATCATTGGAGAAATAACCAATATTGAAACTATTGCCGTTGGTAATGCGATTCGAGATATTGCTATCTTACGGAAACATTATGGGACGGGACATTGGCGTAAACTTAAAGGAACTGCTATGGTATATCTTTTGAATGGCAAAGTACGCCATGCTGAAATTCACTGGTATGAAGCACACGGCATTGGTAAAAAGCGATTAAAAATCAAAAGATTCTTGGATTAGGAATTATGAAACAACTCAAAAAAGAATCACAATTTGCAATTTGTATTCACAATGAAGATTGTGAAGATCTGGGAATAGGTAAGGTTTATCAACTTCTCTCCGATGAATATGCATCTAAAGATGGTTATATCAGACTGGTTGATGAATCTGGAGAAGATTATCTATATCCAGCGGACTATTTTGTTCCTATCGTATTGCCTCAATCAGCAGAGCGTGTTCTGTTATCTGTAGCTACTGCCTAATGAGTTATTACAGCGGACAGTATAAAAACTCTCTTGAAACCCTTTGTTCCATTTTACACTAAGTTCGTAACCTTTTCCATCAACTCCTTAAAATCAAACGGCTTGAACAGGTGTGTCGTCGCCCCTGCCTTGTAAATCTTATCTAAATTCTCCTCCTCATCTACCGGTACTAACATAAGGAGTGGAACATCCTTTGTCTCTTCATGGTCCCTTAAGATATGCCCGATTTCATAACCATCCACCTTCGGCACTCTCAGACCATATATGACCAAATCAGGCTTTTCTGCATAGAGTTTTTCTAACGCCTGGACACCATTTTGGGCTGTATGTATTTCATAGCCATGGAATTTTAAATATAACTCGGCCAGCCCTAAAATGTCTTCCTGAGCCTCGACTATTAAAATTTTTGTCTCTTGCGGTGATTTTCCCTTTAAGCCTATTTGGGGCAATTCCCCTTTTACCTCCTCTTTGGGCAGGGTAAAGATGAATTTACTGCCTTTACCGGGTTCTGATTCTACCTTGATACTCCCGCCGGATTGCTCAATTATTTCCTTGACGATGGATAGACCAAGTCCTGTGCCTTCATACTCCCGTATATCGGACATATCTAATTGGTAAAACCGCTCAAATATCTTCTCGAAATTCTCCTTTTTAATGCCAATCCCGGTATCCTCAACACAACCTTCAAGGTAGCTACCTTTATCCTCAAGACGGATAGTCACCTTATTGGTGATATTATTGGCGGTATTATTGATGGTAGGACAGGCTTCCACCCTGTCATTGGCTTCCATGAAGTTGACAGGCTGGAAGCCTGTCCTACCTACCTTATCCGTTGACAGGCTGGAAGCCTGTCCTACCTTAATAAATTTTATGGCATTATCCACCAATTTAGTAAAGATATCCTTGGCTAATTCCAGGTCATACATAATTAGAGGAAGATTTGGGGAGACTTCTTGTTGAAGGATTATTCCCTTTTTTTGAGCCTCGGGGCTAAAGATAAGGATAACCTCCTCGATTATCCTTTTCAAGTCCACCGGTTGCTTTTTAAATTCATAGACCTCGCCTCGCTCGATTTTAGATAAATCTAATATGTCTCCAATCAACTCATTCAGGTGACGACATTTTTCCTCCATTATTTTAATACCCCTTTCCTGTGCCTCGCCTTCAAGGGCTTTAATTGAGAGTAGTCCGATGTATCCAAGGATAACAGTTAGTGGTGTGCGTAATTCATGAGAGACAATCTTCAGGAAATTAGATTTAGCATCATTAGATATTTGTAACTGTTGGGTCTTTTTCTCTAATTCGAGCGTATGTTTTTTCAGGGCGGTGTAGAGCCCGGTATTTTCTAAAGCCACAGCCGTCTCATCACTTAAAGTAGTCAGAAAGGTTATTTCATCATGGGTATAAGGCTTTTCATTTAATTTTGGACCTAAGTTCAATATCCCAACCAACTTATCCTTGGAAATAAGAGGGATGGAGAGCATGCTTGCCATCCGCTCCACAGCCCTGGCGACATCATCACGCATACCGTTAAATTCGGGATTTTCCATTACTTCCTCGTGCAATAACTCCCTTTTTTCCTGGTTAAACCATCGGATAATAGGTTCATCTTGCCTAATTACCAGAGAAGAATTATAATTACCAATACCAAATTCCGGTTTATATCCGCCCAAAGATTCATCTAACAACATCAGGACGGCATACTTAGGGTGGATAGCCTCCATAATGATAGTAAGTATTGATGACAACAATGTCTCCTTTTCAATAATGGTGGCGAGCTTCTTAGTTGCCTTTTTCAGGAGTTGTTGCAGGTCATGTCTTTCGCGATAGAAGAGTTTATCTACGATTAACTGGATTTTTTCCCGGACAGGTTGAAAGATAAGGATGATAATCATTATGGCAAATATTCGGGCAGAGAGGGTTTGAAAATGCAGGAATACCTCAAAGGTAAATATAGCTGATAACCAAACAGCCGTAACTAATGCCGTTAATAATGAATAAACAAGTCCTTTGTGGATAATAACCGTAATATCCATTAGCCGATATTTAATAATGGCATAAGCAACCATGAGAGCATAAATAGTAAGCCCAATATGACCTATTGGATATACCTTTATTCCCATAACTAAGAGGATATTGGTTATACTACTTAATACAACAATAGTCATTCCTATAAAGATATACTTTATACGATTCTTTTCTAAAAATGACTCTGTGTGTTTATATCTTTTATATAAGAGATAGCCTCCATAAGACATAAAAGATAAAAAGGTAAGGTTAAAAACCGGTGCTAATGGACCTGCGACAGGTTGATAGCTACCAAAAATAAGTCTTACATCTTTAACAATAGCCATAAATGGTATTTTATCAATAAAGGTAAATAATAAACTCGATATGTATCCTAAAAGACATATACTTTTATTTATCTTACTTCGGTCATTTATGATAGATAAGACAAAATTAAAGAAACTTGAGAAACTAAAGAAAAGTCCTAAATGCAGAATTGTTATGGCAAGCATTGCCATCTGCTTATCTTGAGATAAGGTCATAATTAACATACCAAAACCCCAGATAGCAATAGAAAATTCAAGAAAGGCAAAGGTTTTATTTTTCTCGGATTTGACATTTTTGGTGAAGACAAAAATACCCAGAAATAGATTAATAAAACTTGTAATAAATAAGGTAAGGGGATATAAAATCATTTTGAAGTCCTCTTTTTAACAGGTAAAAAGGCATATACTTGCTTTTTATAATCTAAATACTCCTGACCAAACTTATCAATCAAAGCCTTTTCTTCTAAATATGTTCTGAAAATCATATAAGGCAGAAAAATAAATAAGGCTATAAGAAAAGAGTAATAAGAATTGGGAATAAGTGTAATCCCAAGGACTTCTATGATAACACATAAAGCAAGAGGATGTCTTAAATATTTATAAGGTCCTTCCTTGATTAACTTATGGTCTTCCGTAATCTTTACATCCGGACTTATATGTTTCCCCAGAAATTGAATTGCAATTGCTCGAAGTGGGATGACACCCACATACATTAAAACACCTATCCCACTAACTATTAAATTGATTTCACGAATCTGAATAATAAATCGACAATAAAAATATTCTATAATAGAGATAATAAATATCAGGAGATATAAGCAAAGTAGTATTGGATATGATAAAGGTGCTTCAACCTTACCATGTTTAGGCTCTACGGAATATGACTTAGTTAACCGTATAAGTCGATAAATCATAGAACCAATAATAAAAAATAAATAACCAAAAGTAAAATAATCCATTGGACACCTCTTTCCTCTGATAGAAGTTAGAAGGGAGAAGTTAGAGGGATTCTCCTTCCTTCTAACTTCTTACCTATCACCTATTACCCATTACCTTTTTCATACTCATCAGTACCTCATTAGCCATATGTTTTATCGCAAACCTATAAATTACTTCCTCAATTAACCTACCAATTAAAGGTATCCTTAAATCAAGTGTGTGAATTATACTTAATCTTGTTTTTGAGTTAACCTCTTCAAATCTCCACTCAGTCAATAACCCCTTCAAAGGACCCTTTATCTGTTCATATTTAATTGACTCATCAGGCGTAATTATTCCTATCGAAATAAATGTAATTGTAGTTCCCATAAATTTAATTTGAGCCTCTAATTCCATTTTATTTTCTTTTTTACTGAGTATGGTTACATTTTTATATTCCGGGATAAATTCTGATAGCTTCTCAATATCTTTAGCTACTGCAAAGACTTTAGTTATCTGCTCATTAATTAAAACCGACTCCTTTTTATGAATCATTTTATCTACCTCCAAAATTTTTAAATGGGAATAAAGCAGGAACTTCTCGTTTATAGTTAATATACTCTTGCCCAAATTGTTTAATTAACTCTTTTTCCTCAAGGTATATCCGAATTATTCTGACAGGGATATAGATACATAAAACATAAAAAAGGATATAAAAGGAATTAGGGATGAGTGAAAACCCAATACCTTTTAATATAGTAGCCAAGTAATTTGGATGTCTTACATATTTATAAGGACCATTTTTTATAAGATTATGATTTTCCTTAATTTCAATATGCAAACTCCAAAATTCACTTAATGTATTAACTGCCCATCTTCTAAGCAAAAGCCCGGAGGTATACATAATTAATCCTGAAGAAGTAATTATAAGGTTTATATCTCTTTTCACAATAAGATATTCAACAGGTGTACTCAGGAGAATAAAAATATAAGAGCCGGCCATTATATAATATGACCATTTAGCCACTATCCTCCCTTGTGGACAATAGCGGCTTTTTATAGCTGATTCTCCTTTATATTCATAAATATAAGCACAAACTAAAAATAAGATATAAAATATTGTAAATTCCATTCTGGTCATTTATATAGGTTGTTTATCCTTTTCTATTTCAAATAATATCTTTTCAATTTGAGATTTTAATTTAGGGATTTCATTCTTAATAATATCCCAAATCTTCTTATAATCTACTCCAAAATAATAATGAGTGATAATATCTCTTAGTCCCGCCATCTTTTTCCATGGTATATCAGGGTATTTATTTCTAAAATCCTTTGGTAAGTTTTTTGTAGCCTCTCCTATAATTTCCAAAGAGCGAGTGAAACTCCTCTCAAATGTTTCATCATCTAAAAAATTACAAAACTCAATATCCTTTGAATTTCTAATAAGATAATTTATCTCATCTATAATATGCATTAGAAATGGTTTAAATTCCTTCAATGTATCTTACCTCTCTTAAAACATACGGTCTTATATACGGACTGAGCATCTCATTTGTTAAAAGGTCTATTTTTTTCTTTTTCAGATTTTTTTTAAGAAAAGATAAAAGGCTATCAAAGTTGTTTGCATAACCAGTAAAATTTTTGTCAAAAGCCATTTCGTTAAATTCTACAATTAAGTCAATATCACTTCTATTTTTTTGTTCACCATGTAAATAAGAACCAAATAATCCTATTTTTTTAACCTTGTATTTTTTTAGTATCTCCTTATTTCCTTTAAGGATATCCAATATTTTATCGCTTGGAAAGTAATCCTTTCTACTTTTTTCACTCATTTCATACCTCCGTCTTAAATCATTCTGTTATTTTTTTAATCACTAAAGCCGAATTTTTGCCTCCAAACCCAATGGAATTTGACAGGGCAATATTAACCGTTTTTTCTCTGGCTTTATTAGGCACATAATCAAGGTCACATTCCGGGTCAGGATACTCATAATTAATTGTAGGAGGAATAATGCCTGTTTCAAGGGTTAAAGCACAGACGATTAATTCCACGGCACCGGTTGCTCCAATAGAATGGCCCAGCATAGATTTAGTGGCGCTTATCGGTATATGATATGCCTGTTGACCAAAGACCTGTTTTATGACCAGGGTTTCTATGCGGTCACCCAGCGGGGTAGAAGCTCCGTGGGGATTGATATAGTCTATATCTTTTGGGGATATATGTGCATCTTCTAAGGCTAACTTAAATACCCTGGCTAATTCTTTGCCACTGGGTGCAGGAGCGACCATGTGGTAGGCATCAGATGTCATGGCATAGCCAATAATCTCTCCATAGATATGTGCCCCGCGAGCTCTGGCATGCTCAAGTTCCTCTAAAATAACCATTCCTCCTCCTTCACCAAGAACAAATCCATCTCGTTTGGCATCAAAGGGCCTACTCACTTTTGTCGGCTCATCATTCCGGGGAGATAAAGCACCCATAACTAAGAATGAAAGTAAGGTAAGTGGTCGAATAGCAGCCTCTGCCCCTCCAGCGATGACTACTTCATGCCTACCATCCCTTATAGCATTAAATGCCTGGCCAATAGCATCTGTGCCTGCAGGACAGCCGGTAGATATAGTTAGACTTGGACCTTTTAATCCTAATTCTAAGGATACTTCACTGGATAGTGCTCCACCAAAGATATTTACGGATAAGAAAGGACTTACCTTTTCATACCCTTCTTTAACACATTTAGTTAGATTCTCTTCTGCAAATGATAATCCGCCTATTCCACCACCTATAATTACAGCAATTTTTTCAACATCTTCCTTACTTAAATCGAGCTTTGCATCTTCTAAGGCAAGTTTGGCACCGGCAATACCAAATTGACTTGCCCTGCCTACACGCTTTGCCGTTTTAGACCCTATATAGTTTAGCGGATTAAAATCCCGGATTTCACCGGCTATCTTTGTATTTAATTCTGATGTATCAAAACTCGTTATCCGGCTAATCCCTGATTTACCCTCACATAACGCCTTCCAGAAATTCTCCTTACCAATCCCAATCGGTGTTATCACGCCAATACCGGTAATGACACATCTTCGTGGGGATTCGAGTTTTTCGTGTATCTTAGAAAATCTCACAATCTCTTTTCCGCCTTTAACCTTAGCCTCATGAAGTGCCTGATTGGCTTTATCAACAAGGTCCTTAGCTGTAATAATCCCCTCTTGAGAGGGGGTAGGGGGTGTGTTCCCACCAGAAATATTCTTAGAAAGACCGGCACAGCCTTCAAGGCTGGCAATCCCACAACTTATGGTTAAAAATATACTTAAATTATCCTTCTGGCAAAAGGGATGATTTTTAATCTCGGTTTGAATCCGCTCTGCTAAGACACAAGACTCTTCTTCCTTCGATTCTGTTAAGATAAGGGCAAACTCATCCTCCCCTGCTCTGATGAGGACATCCTCTTTGCGGGTATAATTTAACAAAATATCCGCTATCTCCTTAACAACATCCTGACCTATTGAATAACCATACAGGTCTTTAAGTCGGCTAAAATCATCAATATTAAATATAATAACCGCAAGTAGTCTATCCTTGCGCCTTGCCCGACTGAGCTCCTCATCCAATCTTGTCCACATATAGGTTCGATTCTGCAAGCCGGTCAATTCATCGATTTGGAATAGTTGCTCCTTTTTTTCCATTAAATTGACCATATTTTCTGCCTTCTCAATCAAAGAGTAATGATGGACAATATCATCCTTTAAAGAATCGATTAATACCCGTATCATTCTTCCAAAGGCAGTAATTTCACTCCTGGGAATCTTTTTAATCTCCTTAAGTAAGGTAATAGCCTTAGTTGCCTCAACCCCTATTTCTTCCATATAATTGTTAAATTTCTCTTCCTCAACAGGCTCGCCTGGTATAGAATCAGTTAGTATTCCGCCGCTAATAATAGCCCCGGCAGGTTTTTGATGAAGGATAATAGGCAGGGAAAAAATCGTCAATCCTGCGTGGCAGTTAAAAATGGAAAAGCCCTGTTTTGTCGCCTCTTCCCCAAAACAGCCTTCAAGGTATGATGCCGTGCATTTTTGATAACCGGTTTTTGAATCTAAGATAAGTTGACAAAAAGGTGAGGTATATTGTCTTTCTAAAACATTTTCTGCGGCAGTATCAATAAGTTGAATCCCGCACCCAATCGTCTTCTCACAAAGATACGCAATCTCTTCCCATTTATTAAATAGGTTTAATAATTGCCATAATTTAGGCATAGAATCGGTTTTTTCCATCTATTAATACCTCCAGCAGAAGAGCAGAAGCTTTTAGAGCAGAAGAGCAGAAGCTTTTAGAGCAGAAGAGCAGAAGCTTTTAGAGCAGAAGAGCAGAAGCTTTTAGAGCAGAAGAGCAGAAGCTTTTAGAGCAG
>JBDRHR010000237.1:0-8276 GCA_043816605.1 Nitrospirota bacterium | reverse complement strand
AGAAGGATATGTGCCATTTCCTCATCTATTCTTCATTCTCCATTCTCCATCCTTCATCCTCAATTTTACTGGTTCTGACTGACTGCTGATACCTGATTTCAGGGGTCAGGTATCAGGCTTTATAGGATGGAGAATGGAGGATGGAGAATGGAGGAAGAAGGATATGTGCCATTTCCTCATCTATTCTTCATTCTCCATTCTCCATCCTTCATCCTCAATTTTACTGGTTCTGACTGACTGCTGATACCTGATTACTGAATGCTTACATTCTGTTTCTATTTATTTTGGAGAAAATTAAATTTTGAAAAAGTTAAAATTAGTTAAATACATACTTCTTTTTAATCTTATTCTTCTTGCAAATGGATTTTGCATGGACATTGAGATTTCTTCAAGGAATATCAAACTTGGGGAGGTTTTTAAAGTTCTTGCAAAAAATGCAGATACTAATAACTATACCCTCTGGCTTGATGATACACCATACCCATTATATCTAATAGAACCAACTACACTAAGGGCATTAATTGGATTTGATTTTGAGTTTAAGGCAAGAAATTGCAAGGTCAATATCTCTCCTGGAAGGGTTTTTAAGACAAAAAGTATAGAAAAAAAGAAAAACAAGGTTCTGGCAAAGGCATTATTCACAGAAACAGAAAACCAGCTTTGGGAGGGAGATTTTATCTTACCCCTTAAAGGAAGAATATCTGGAAGATATGCTGAGAAAAGGATTTACAAAAAGAATACCGGCAATAGTTTTTTGACATGGCGGGGGGTTCATAGTGGTCTTGACATTACAACGGGAAAAGCTGGAAGCCCAATTATTCCCTCAAATTCTGGAAATGTTATTCTTGCAAGGCATTTTTTGGGTGAGGGAAATACAGTTGTCATTGACCATGGACAAGGGGTTGTAACAACATACTTCCATCTTCAAAAGATATTTGTCAAAGAGGGTTCTTTTATAAAAAAAGGGGAGACAATTGGAACAACCGGTTCAACCGGCATAGCAAATGGCCCACACCTTCACTTTGGCGTTTATATCCATGGAATTCCAGTTGACCCCCTGTTTTGGGTCTCTTTTAGAGGATGAATAAAATGGAACAGAAGATAAATGGTGACTACTTAGCTATTGTTATATTAGCCACGAATGAACACGAATTATCACGAATTTTTACAGAAAATCACTACAGACTCTCATGGAAACATATAGAATCTATCTGTGGTATTCCGTAACATTCTGTGGCAATTATTACCTGTTTCCTATTCGTGTATATTCGTGTTAATTCGTGGCTGAGTAGTTACGATAAATGTTACTAATACCAATTTGCAATCAAAAATGTTTGCGTTTGCTTGAATACTGATATAAATATATTTGTTGGCAGAGATGAAAAAGGACTAAAGATGAAATATAAAATTTTCGTAAGCGGTGTCCAGAAGGAAATGGAAGAAGAAAGAAAGGCGGTAAAAGAGTTTGTTGATAAAGACTATCTCTTAAAGGACTATTTTACGGTCTTTCTTTTTGAAGACCTTCCGGCAAAAAGTAAATCTGCAGAAGAGATATATTTAGAGGAAGTCAACGATAGCGATGTATATATTGGCATATTAGGAAACGAATACGGAAAAACCGGAAAAGATGGATTATCTCCAGTCGAGAAGGAATATCTTGAGGCAAAAAGGGCAGATAAAGAAATATTATTTTTCATTAAAGGTGAGGATTCCAATAGAGAAGATAAATTAAAAGCCTTGATTATAAGAATCAGGGACAATGCAAAAGGCCACTGCTACGAAAGATTTAATACAATCACAGAATTGAAAAACGGACTCTTCCAAAGCCTTATTGATTTTTTAAAAAGCAAAGGCATAGTGAGCGAAAATGCTTTTGATGAGTCCATCTGCAAAGATGCAACATTTGATAATATTGATGAGGAGAAGATAAGATGGTTTCTTGAGGTCGCAAGGAATAAGAGAAAATACCCGCTAAATATAGATACTTTCGTAAAAGACACGCTTATACATTTAAACCTGCTGAATAGTAACAAATTGACAAATGCGGCTATACTTCTTTTTGGAAAGACCCCGAGCAGACATTTGCTTCAAGCAGAAATAAAATGTATCCAATTTGCCGGCACACAGGTTGAAAAACCCTTCTCATCCTACCAGATATATAATGGTAATCTGTTTGAACAGATAGACAAGGCTGTTGCCTTTGTGCTTGATTCAATAAAGTTTCCAGTTATTCAACAAGAGCATACAGCACAGGTAAAAAGGCAACACGAAATACCGGTGTTTGTAATACAAGAGGCAATTGTAAATGCGGTTATCCACAGGGATTATAATAATACCGGAGCCGTTCAGGTAATGGTTTTTATTGACCGTATCGAAATATGGAATCCAGGCGGGCTTACAAATCACCTGACAATAGAAAAACTAAAAGAACCTCACACATCATATCCAACCAATCCTCTTATTGCACAAGTGATTTACCTTGCCGACTATGCCCAAAAAGCAGGTTCCGGTACCATTGAAATGGTTAAGCAGTGTAGAGCAGGAAGAATTCCCGAGCCGGAGTTTGTATCAACACGCCCTGAATTTAGGGCAATCATTGCCAGAGATATTTATACGGAGAGCGCTCTTAATAAACTTGAACTGAATGAGCGACAAAGAAAAGCCATACAATATGTAAAAGAAAAAGGTAAAATAACAAATAAAGAATATAGAGAAATGTTTAGTGTTGCTGTTAGAACATCGCTCTATGATTTAACAGGGTTATGTAGCAAAAGGGTTTTTGAAAGGTTGGGAAAAACAGGCAGAAGTACAGTATATGTTTTAACCCGCAATAAACCCGCAATAAACCCGCAAAACCCGCAATAAAGAAGGCACGAAATATTTCTTTAGTTCTTTCGTGTTTTCCTGGTTGCGTGGTTTCGTGATAATAAAAACAGAGGTAGAAAAGGATGGAGCAAAGTGTAAATATTACCGGCAGTCAGAATGTAACGAATATTCAGGCAGGCGGGAATGTGGTTATTTATGAGACTGAAAGACCTCAATCTAAGAAAGGAGTATGATTAGAAATGGATGAGAAGAAAATCCCTTTTTCCTCTTATCAAGAGTTTGAAGAGGCAGTCCTTGAGTCTAAGAAAGGGCTGCATGACATAGTGGAGCAAAGGTTATCGGCAATCTTTCGCCAGTTGTATCCAGATGCCTTTGTGAAGATGGAGTCTAATTTTGCCGTCAAAGGACGGGCAGATATGGTTGTCCATCTAAAGGATAAAATCGTTCATATTGAATTGATTGCCTCTAAGGAGATGGTAAATAGGGATGTAAAGTTATTGAAAAGGTCTCGGTGTGATATTCAACTGGTAATCTTGATGGATGATGAGATTGATGATAAGGTGGCTTATGAGTATCATGATGAGTTAGATTCCCGAGATATTTTACCAGACCATTTCCAACGATTCAAATTGAGTGAGGTGTTGGTAAAGGATAAAGAGGAAAGGTTTATTGAGAGGTTAAAGCAGGCGTTGGAGCCTAAAATCATCCTTGAGCCAAGACTCATCCATATCACCGAATCAGAGCCAAATTGGGTTGGTAGAAAAGAGGAGCTTACGAGGTTGAATCAATGCTATCAGGCTAAGGAGATAAAGATTGTGGCACTTGTTGGTTGGGGTGGATTTGGCAAGACGACCATAGCTCGAAAATGGTATGAGATGCTTTCGAAAAACAATATCCAACCAGACGGTATCTTTGGCTGGAGCTTCTACAAGAATAGGTCACAGGATGCCTTCCTTGAGGCAAGCCTGGATTATTTGAGTCAGGGAAACCCGGAGGTAAGAGAATTGAGGAATGCCCCGGCAAGGTTTGCTAAACTTACGGAATACCTGAACAAGGGTAGATTCCTCTTCATCCTTGATGGGCTTGAGGTGATACAGGAGGATAGACAATCAGACAAATTCGGCAATCTGAAGGATACCTCAATGCAAGGATTCCTTCAGAACTGGGCAGGTGGAGAGATACGAGAGAGCTTCTGCCTCATCACCACCCGCGTTCCAATGACAGACCTGAAGAATTGGGAAAATAAGGGTTACATATCCATAAATATAGAGGAACTCAAGAGAGAGGATGGGATAGAGCTTTTCAAGAGATGGAAAATTAAAGGTGAGGAGGATGAGCTTGGCAGACTGGTGGAGGAATACGGTAGCCATGCATTGAGCCTCACCCTGGTTGCTGGTTTCTTAAATGACTTTTGTAATAGGGATGCCAAAAGGGCTAAGGAGATACCCTTCTATGAGATGAAGGACGAAGAGAATAAGGCATTGCGTATCCTGAGGGCTTATGATGAAAGGCTTACCAATGAACAACGGATTTTCTTGCAGATATTCTCCTGCTTCCTGAGACCCATTGATGATGACGCCATAAATCAAGTCTTCAGAAAGGAGATAAAACTAAAAGATGGAACAGTCTTTAATGAATCCCTCGTCTCTATGTCGGAGTTTGAATTCAAACAGATGGGACACCACCTTGAGGAGAGGAGGCTGATATACAAAGGCACTACTCATCCACTTATCAAAAACTACTTTGAGAAGGGCTTGGCTAAGGAGGCAAGGATTGCCATAAACCGCAGACTCTACCATTATATTGGCAGTTTAGCCCCTGAGATACCAAAGAGCTTAGAGGAGATGCAACCCTTGTTTGAGCAGATATATCACGGCTGTAAGGCAGGAATGTATCAAGAGGCTTATTGGGATGTTTATATAGAGAAGGTTCAGCGAGGGGATGAGGGATTTTTAGTCAAGAAGCTTGGTGCCTGGGAGACAGACCTTTCCCTTATCCAAAACTTCTTCTCATGCGGAGACTTCCAGAAAGAGCCACTTGTCACAGAGATAGGGGATAAATCCTATCTCCTCAATGGGGCTGGGTTTTCGATGAGGATGCTTGGCAGGCTCAAAGAGGCAGAAGGGCTTTATAAGAAAGGAATTAAGATTGACATCTCTCAGGAAGACTGGAAGAATGCCTCTGTTGGTTACCGAAACCTTGCTGGGCTTCAGATACGGACAGGAAATCTCACCCAGGCAAAGGAGGGCAGTTCAGAGGCAATCCGACTATCAAAGAAGGCAGGGAATGTAGGAGATGAATGCACCTCAACAGCCTTTCTTGCCTATACCCTCTTTCTCTCTGGTGATATGGCTAAGGCAGGTATTGAGTTTGAAAAGGCAAGTACATTTCAAAGAAAGGTTGGCCCACCAGCAAGATTCCTTTACAGTCGTATAGGTATCTGGTATTCTGACTTTCTCCTTAGCCAAGGAAAGATACAGGAGGCACTTGATGTAACCAATGAGAACCTGAGAATATGCGAGAGAAACAACTGGATTGATATCATCAACCTCTGCCACCGCTCATTAGCCTCCATCTTCCGCCATCTTAAAGATTTCAAGGAGGCAGAGGAAAATGCCACGGCTGCATTAGAAGGTGCCAGAAAGACAGGACGCCAGGATATAGAGGCAGAATCCTTGATTGAGCTTGCCAGGATAAAATTAGAGCAAGGGCAATATTTAGAGGCAGAATCCACAATAAATCAGGCACTGCGGATATGCCAGAGAAGTGGCTACAGGCTCTATGAATCAGATGCAGAGGTAGTTTTAGCCAGGGCATATCTGGGGTTGGGAGAAATTGACAAGGCAAAGGATTTTGCTAATTCTGCCTACACAAAAGCCAAGGGGATGGGTTACCAATTAGCCAGGAATGAGGCTGAACATCTGCTATCAGAGATGGAAAAGGCAATTTAAGAATTTTTGCAATAGAAATGCAAATTTGTCTTGATAAATGCACGCTGATATAAATCGTGCATGCACGCTGATGTAAAATCAGCGATTACAATTATACGAGGAATATGGAATATGAAAATACTTTTTATGGGCACACCTGAGTTTGCTCTCCCTTCATTAGAGGCACTTGCGAAACAGGCTTGTCTGGTAAGTGAATATGAATTGATTGGGGTAATCACTCAACCTGATAGACCCGCCGGTAGGCATTATAAATTAACCCCACCAAAGGTTAAAGAATTGGCTGATAAATTAAACCTGAAGGTTTTAAACCTTAAGGTTTGGCAACCGGTATCATTAAAAGAAAAAGAAGGATTGGAATTAGTTAAAGGACTTAAGCCTGATTTAATCGTAGTCGTTGCCTTTGGTCAAATCTTATCTAATGAATTCCTGCAAATACCTACGATTGGCAGTATAAACCTGCACGCCTCGCTATTACCTAAATATCGTGGTGCCTCTCCAATTTCTCAGGCAATAATTCAAGGGGAAACTAAAACCGGTCTAACAGTTGCCTGGATAAATAAGGAGTTAGATGCAGGGGATATTATTCTTCAGCAAGAGGTAGATATTTATCCAGATGATACCGCAGGAACATTATCAACAAAACTTTCCTTAATTGGTGCCGACCTCTTATTAAAAGCGATTAAACTAATTAATGAAGGAAAGCCCCCAAGGATAAAACAGGAAATTTCACAGGTAACTTATGCCCCAAAATTAAACAAAGAAAATGGATTAATTGACTGGAAAAAATCTGCTATTGAAATTCATAATTTAGTCAGAGGATTAAACCCATTTCCAGTGGCATATACTTACTATAACGAGGTGCACCTCAAGAATCAATTATTGAAGATTTGGGAGACAGAGATAATAATAGACGAAGAAGGAATACCAGGGGAAGTAGTGAAAATCCTTAAAGATAAAGGACCTCTCATCGGCACAGGTAAAGGATGCCTGCTAATTAAACAACTCCAACCTGCTAATAAAAACAAGCTCTCAGGAAATGAATTTATCATCGGTTACAGGATAAAAACAGGTGATATATTCGGGGTTTTGGACTCGGTGCTCACAAATCCATAGCAAAAGCTACATATCTTTCCAATATTAAAGTTTTCTAATAAAAATGCCGATTAAAATATTAAAGAGTTAAGAAAAAGGACGAATGAGTGGGAATGAGGATGTGTAAGTAACGAATGATTTGGAATGATTTTAGTGATTTTGATGATTAAATTTAATCATCAAAAATCCATTAAATCATTAAAATCATTAGTGTCTTACACATTTTCTTACACATCAATGATTACGCGAAAGGAGACAAATAAATTGGATAGAGAATTAATTGACTTTTGGCTTAAAGAATGGGAAATGGGTTTTAAATATTTTGGTATCTCATCTTACTATAAACTTCTTAGTGCCCTTCATCAGTCACGATTTAATCACTCGTAAATAGGCAGGGGAGAAAGTGAGAAAGTGAGAAGAGGAAAAGGAGAGAAAGTGAGCAAATTCAGGTAAATCCCTCTTTCTTCTTTTCTCACTTTCCTATTTTCTCACCTGCCCACTTTCCCACTTTCTCCCCTTGATAACGACTACGATTTCTTTAGCAAGGACATAAATTCCATCCGAGTAGATTGTTTCTGGCGAAATAAACCTAACATTGACGAGGTAATTATTTGTGAATTTTGCTTTTCTACGCCACGCATCATCATACAAAGATGATGTGCTTCAATGACTACCCCTACGCCTCTCGGATTTATCTGTGCCTGTATAGTTTGAGCTATTTGTGTGGTAAGCCTTTCTTGAACTTGAAGTCTGCGACTAAATACCTCAACCAATCTCACTAACTTACTTAATCCAACAATCTTTTTATCCGGTATATAAGCGATATGGCATTTACCGTAAAATGGAAGTAGATGATGTTCACACATGCTATAAAAATCAATATCCTTGACTAATACCATCTCATCATAGTCTTCTACAAAGGTTGCCCCTCCAAAAATTTCTTCAGCAGAAACTTGGTAGCCACTGGTTAAAAACTTTAGTGATTCTTCTACCCTTGCTGGAGTTTTTTCAAGACCTTCTCTCTCAGGATCTTCTCCAAAAGATATTAATAACTGTTTAATAAGCTCTTGCATATTTCCTTCCTTAAATATTAGGGATGATAAACTTTTGCATAATTCTTTTTCTAATTTTACAGAAGTTTTATCTTTTTACACAAAGACCTAAAAGTATAAAGATTTATTTTATATCTCTATTGATTATTTTTTGAGGCTTTAAGGATATTTTACTACAAATTTTAGTTTATGTCAATAAAAAAATTGACTTTTGTGTAATGGGTCAGTGAAATGGGAGTGCAAGCTAAAGGGAATGTTTGAAAATACCGATAAAGGAATTATGAGTTTTTGTGAAGATTGTTTTAAGAAGCAACAACAAATTGATAGTTTAAAAACTGAAATAGGAAATCTTAGA
>JBDRHR010000236.1:0-4620 GCA_043816605.1 Nitrospirota bacterium | reverse complement strand
CTCAGGTTTTCAAAAGTTTAAAGAACTGGAAATATTACGAATTGACGCCTTTATAACGCCAAACCGATATATTAAAGAAGGATACCACACAGACGTTAAAATACTTGCTAAATCATCACGCATGGACAAATTTAAGCCGTGTATGATCAACGGAGCGCAGAACATAGCCAACGTATCAATAGGAAGTTATCAAGATCACAGTATCACATACTGGACGCCTGACGATCACCGCCAGTTATTGACAGCACCCCGAAGGATTAAGAACCAAATGCTAAACTTCACAGAAGAAACCGCCCAAGCTATAATTGAAAACTATATTAATTATAGATTAAGTCTATATACCGAAGAAGAATACAAAACGAACCAGGACGCAATACACGCCCGCATTAACTATACACCACCAGAACCAGAGACCCACACCGAAGCCGAACCATTACCACAGATGGACGCCACCGCCACCGTCCAAGCACTACAGCAGGCCAGAGAGACCGCCAGAACCGAAGAAATACCAGAACCCGACGGACAGGACACCGAGACCGAACCGCAGCAGACAGACCAACCAGAGAGCGACAGAGCGCCCGACGCACTGGACACGGAACAGGACACCAACAGGCAGGACGACGCAGAGGAAGAAGCAACCGCAACCGCCCCGACGACCGAGCCAGAGACTGAACCCGTCACCGTGTATTGTCATGGAACAGGAAGCGGACAAATAAACCTATTTTAAAACAGACCCGTTTATAGATTGTGGAAATTTGAAACGGGGAAAGAAAGGAGACCGAGCATGAACGACTTTTATATTTTTCAAAGTTTTATTTACTCGATCCCAGAAATCATATTGCTGATAATTATAGCAGTATGTTTGCTTGGACTATGGAAAACGTACAAGATTTACAGGAAATGAAAACAGACCTGTTAAGCGATTATTGAAAATTGAAATATGGGAAGGAAAGAATAATATGACGAATACAGAACACATAGTAGTTAGAGGAAAAATTAATAATTTATTCCACAGTGACAAAAAGGTTATTGCGGCGAGAAAAAAATATAGACAAGATATTAAAAGTGGAGTATCAGAAAAGGTAGCATGGAAGCGCTCAAAGATTGTTTATGACGAGCGAAGAAATTACTATGAGTTAAAATTCGGAAGGAAGGAGGAATAAAACAGACCTGTTTTGAAGTTTGTGGAAATTGAATTTACAAAAAAAGCTTTAAAAAAAGAAAGGAGATTTAATCATGCAGACAGCGACAATAAATAACGTAGTACCCTTGAAGAAAAAAGGAAAGGCAGCACCAGCAATTAATGTCATGGACGTTTTAAATCAGGCAACCGTAAAGCCAGAGACTAAAGGAAAGAGTAAAGTACCGATATTGACGGTTAACGAAGATACAATGCAGCTTGCAGGAGAGATCAGAGACCTCAAAGCACAGATTGACTCTTTAAAGTCTCAATTTGAAACTAAGGAAGCCGAGATATTGGCACAGGTAACACCAGAACGGGAAAGACTTTGTAAGCTTGATTACCAGAGCAGCATCAAAGTACCAGATTTAAACGGTATGACGATTCTTATATCATGGAAAGATCAATATACTAAGATACCGATTGACACCGAGCAGAACATAAAACAGATTATTGATGGCAAATATCAGGACTATTTTGAACCCGAAATGCAGATTACAGTTAAAAAAGAAGCATTGACAGAGGACGCATTAAAGGAACTGATTACCAAAATAGGAGTATCCGAGTTTTCAAAGTTTTTTGACGTAGAAAGATGGATAAAGCCGACCTCACGTTATACCAGAGAACAGTTTGCAGTATTTACCCCAGAGCAGAGACAGGCATTAACAATGTATGTCAAACAGTATAAACCAGCGATAAAGTAAGAAAGGAGATAAAACTATGAGCAAGGCATATATTATCTTAACAAAACACAATGGCGAGATAGTACAATGGCGAGATAGTTTTTTACTCGATACTGAAAAACTACCTAATATTGGGAATGAAATAAAAAGAAGGTATCCCGATATTGACCTTTTACAGATCATTATTGATATTAAACGCATAGAAAGGAGAGACCATGCAATACATTTACCCTTGCAAGCCTAACAGGATAACGATTGAGACATTAGAAATCTTTGAAAATCCGTCATGGGTAGCAGAGATAAAAAAGAACGGTTGGCGAGCTATCATTGAGAAAGATAATGGCAAGGTTATTCTATGGACTCGACACCATACCTTAATAAAAGGACCATTAACAGACATTCGGAAAGCTTGTGGAAATCTACCAGATGGGACTATGCTTGACAAGGAGCGCCCGACAGATTATATCTCTTTGATTTACTATTCCTTGAAAATCAAAACTTTATGCAGAGACCGTTTGAATATCGGAAGGCAACCTTGACCGCAGTATAAAGGAAGGTTTAAAATGTATATAGTTTGTATCATAGAGATGTTTCAATATGTGCACCACGAAACGACAGCAGTTTATGGATTTAACAATATGGAAAGCCAAAAAGTAGTTAACAAAAAGGCAGAGGATATCTTTACTTCAATGATCAAGGAAATCGATCCCGACATATCAGAAACAAATATTGAAGTAGCCATTGAAGATGGATATATTGAAATAGGGAAGACCGAGTTTATATTAACCCACCCAGAGATAATAGAGGTATAAAGAAAGGAGACAAGATGGAAGGACATATCACAGAAGAAATTAAAATGCAATGTCCGAAGGGAACAGAACTCGACGCAGATATTTACTCAGAATGTTTACAGAGAGCCGTTTGTATTATTGATTGTCCATATTTAAAAGATTATACAGAAGAAGAAAGGAGAGAAAATGTTACTTACAGAAATAGAAAAAACGCAGTACAGATGTTTCGTTTCACAATTTCCCTATGAAGTAAGTGTCTCAGAAGATATATTGAGACCAGAGAGGCACGACCTTGCTAAAAAGTATGGTATTCAAATATTCAGGTGTTTGAATAAGATCATTATTAAACGTGATGGGAAGTTTTGGAGCAGTAAATAAAAAGAAAGGAGAAAAAAGATGGATGAATGTTTAGCGACATATCATATCAAGAGAAACCGAAGAGGAGGGGGTTAAAATGAAAATTGAGAAAAATAAAAATGTTGGCTGGTGTACGGGACATGGTAATTTCTATAATATTTATGAAGTATTGGAAGAAGAAAAGATATTGATCGCATCTGTATATATTGGTAACAAGCCATATGATAAACTAATTGAAAGCATCCCTACAATGTTTAGTTTGTTACTTGAATCCTGGGATTATCTAATCAACGAAAAACAACTTACTAATTGTGACATTGCTGTAAAAATAGATAACTTCCTCACAACAATTCAAAGGGAATGTAATATTGACACTCAATAACCCACAGACCTGCTCATTGGGAATTGAGACCCGAAAGACACGACATTGTAAAAGAAAGGAGATAGACTATGAGTGTTTATCATAAAGACAAATGCACGAAAGAAGAAATATCGGAGTTTAGAGAAAGTGTTAAGTCTTTTCTTGATGCTGAACAATTACCTTACACTACCATTAAAGCCCTCAGGAGCTATAACGGAGAAGTCAGAATTTATAATGGCAAAATAGCGAAACGGTTAAGGTTTAGGATGGGGAAAAAACTTGTTGCCTTTAGAAATCCTAATGGTAGTATTGAAGGAGAGAATGAAGAAGCTATAAACAAGTTGAAACAAAGTAATGGTGACCAGTTATGGCAGACAACGAATGAGCCGATTGAAACGATTGACTATACCCAAGTTTTTAGAGCAGACAACTGGGAAGAAGAAAAAGAAGCGATAAAAGATTTTTTCAAGGTGAACCAATGAGACCGCAAGGACAGGCAAAGGCAGGATTTTACCCGACACCGCCGAAGGTAACAAGTCTGATAGCGTCTCATATCAAGCTACAGGATAAGGAAAAGCTATACCGATACATTGACCCATGTGCAGGCGAAGGCATAGGATTAAGGCAATTAACAGACCTGTTACAAGGTTTTGGAAATCCTAAAAACGAGACATATGGCATTGAACTTGACGCAGGCCGAGCATTAAAAGCAAAGGTTAACTTGACACGATGTATCTCATGCGATTTTTTTACTGTCAGGACTTCACGGCAGGCATACAGCTTGATTTTATTGAACCCGCCCTATGATAGCTCAGGAGATGAGACCCAGAGATTAGAACACAAATTTCTTGTAGGATGCAAAGACCTGTTAACAGTTAATGGAATTTTGATATTGATAATTCCGCAGACACGGTTGATTAAGCTAACAGCGAGAAACCTTGCAGCCTATTATCAGGATATACAGGTGTTTCGTTTTCCCGATCCCGAATACTCAGTTTATAAGCAGATAGTTATATTTGCTAAAAGAAAAGCCGATAATATACCGAATGAAGCAAGACAGGCAGAACTTGAAAAAACAATAGACCTGTTTGACGGTTTTGGAAATTCTACTTTACCTATTTTAGAAAAAAAGGCAAAGCCTGTTTATATCCTACCACCAAGCCCTCTACTTGATAACTTCTATTTCAGAGGATACGAGATTGAACCACAGGAAGCACTTGAACAGATCCAAAAAAATGGATTATGGAC
>JBDRHR010000235.1:0-14321 GCA_043816605.1 Nitrospirota bacterium | reverse complement strand
ATAGCCACCAGCAAGGATAAACATTTCACAACCCCGAAGGGGTGTAATTATTATAGCCATGAAGCAAACAAAACAATAAAATGCCGAAGGCATGACATTATTAATTGCATAAGCAAGAATCATTCCGAACAGTATTGGGTTTGCCCCCAATCTTCCCTTCGACAATCTGCGTCCTATTAACTGACAGAATTATGGAGAAAAGAAGATGATATCTAAATATTCTACAGAGTGGTTAATTGAAGCGGAATTTCAACCTGGCTCACGAGGTAGAGTGCTTAAAAACAAATTGGGAATTACCGGCAAGAGGAAAATTGATTGTCTGGAAACTCAGGCACTTCTTGAGACTCAGGAATACTATTACCGAGTTATCTCAAAAGACGACCCTATCACAGAGGATTTAATCAAAGGAATGCACTATAAGTTCCTTGGAGAAATATATGAATGGGCAGGAAATTATAGGAAAGTAAATTTAAGTAAGGGCGGTTTTACCTGGCCACCTGCCTATCTGGTGGCAAAAAATATGGCTGAGTTTGAGAAAAACACCTTGCTGGTCTATACCCCTTGCAAAGTTGGCTCTATCGATGATGTGGCAAATTCCATTGCTATTGTTCATAGCGAATTTCTGCTTGTTCATCCTTTTAGAGAGGGGAATGGGAGGATAGCTCGTCTCATTTCTGACTTAATGGCATTACAATCGGATTTTCCTGTTCTGGACTTTGACTTCTCTAAAAGAAGAACCAGGGATAATTACATTAAGGCAGTTACGCAAGGGTATAAACAGAATTATGAGCCACTAAAGTCCCTTATCAGGAAAGTTCTTGTGAAGTCAATAGGAGAATTTGAGAAGTAATTATCTCTTGTCCTTAATTTTTAGAATTTCAGATTTTAGTTCTGGACTGGAGATGCCTTCAATAAGACATGAATTATAAACACTAATCAGCGTCATCTTGCGGCGTATTGCAGAATTTTTAAGATATTTGTTCTGGGTTAGAAGAGATGGTTTGTTCTTTGTGATATTAGTATCCATACCTTTTCTCCTTGATTAATTTTTATTATAGCATAAAAAGGCAACCATGTCAACTTTTTTCACAGAAAAAAGAGCAGACGATTCACATAACTCTTTTAAGAACAAGACATTAAGAAACAATTATTTTCTTCAGGGAAATAAAATGACAAACATAAAAATTGACCACATAATTCGTTCTAAAAGAAAGACGGTGTCCCTGGAGATTCAAGTGACGCAAAACTTATTGTGCGTGATCCTAAGACAACATCTTTGGGTTTTATTGAAAAATTACTCCTTAAGAAACGGCTCTGGATACATAACAAACAAAATTTGGTTAAGGAAAGATACGCTCAGACTCAACCAAAAAAGTTTGTCCATGGAGAAGAATTTTTATATCTGGGGAATACCTATCGCCTTTATATTGTCGCTGAGAATGCCGTACCTCTACCAGGCAAGCCTGTACCAGGTGAGCCTGTTCTATTTGATGAAGGGTTTCGCCTGTCAAAGGCATATCTTTCTGAGGCAAGAAAGCTATTTAGTGATTGGTACCGGAAACAAGCCTATCAGAAGATTAAGGAGCGGGTAGATTGGTATGCCCATCTATTTGGACTCAAATACAACAAATTCGGCATAACCAATGCCCAAAAACGCTGGGGCTCATGCAATGCTAAAAATAACCTGCACTTTTCCCTGCGTTTGATTATGGCTCCTTTAAGTGTTATCGACTATGTGGTTATTCACGAATTAGCCCACATTAAAGAAAAGAATCACTCAAAACGGTTTTGGGATAGAGTAAGGACAATGATTCCTGATTATCAAGAAAGTAAAAGATGGTTAAGAGAGAACGGGCACTTGTTAATTTTCTAATCGTAACTACTCAGGTGTTTAGGCTGAAGGTAGATAGGCTGAAGGCTAAAGGTAGGAGAGAATGTTTTTCCTACCTTCAGCCTTCAGCCTATCTACCTTCAGCCTATCTACCTGTTACAAGGGGAGATATAAGACTGAAGAGTATTCTACTTCATATCTGCTGCGGTGTATGTGCAAGTTCGGTGGTAGAACGATTAAAAGAAGAAGGGCTTGAGGTAATGGGTTTCTTTTATAATCCCAATATTCATCCAGCGGAGGAGTATAAAAGGCGGCTTGAGGTGGCTCAACAAGTAGCTGGTATCCTTAATTTTTCTCTGATTGAAGGGGACTACGATAAGGAGAATTGGTTTGAACTGACCGCAGGGTTAGAGGATGAACCAGAAGGTGGTAGGCGGTGTGAGGTTTGCTTCAGAATGAGATTGGAGAAGACTAAGGAAAAAGCGTCTGAATTGGGTATTCCCTACTTCACCACAACCCTGACCGTAAGTCCACACAAAAATGCAATGCTCATAAATAAAATAGGGAAGGATTTGGGTGAAGGAAATTTCATTGAGCGTGATTTTAAAAAAATGGATGGGACAAAATTAGCCATGGAATTTGCCAAAAGGCATAATTTTTACCGCCAGAATTATTGCGGCTGTGTGTATAGCATCACCCCCCACTTTCCAGCCTCTCCCAATTTTTAGTAATGAGTTAGTCAATGGGGGAAATTTCCATAAAAGAGTAACAACCCCCTAACCCCCTTTATTAAGGGGGAATCCTCCCTACTCCTTCTCAAGAGAGAATTTAGGGGTGTGTGAAGGACACTCCACTTAAGTAGATTACACCTTCTGCCCAACGATTTTTCACTAATGACTAATCCATTACAATTTTTTAACAAATTTTTCTTGAAAGATTATTCCATAAATGCTATAATAATTTAGGTAACATTCTACTCATCTAAAGGAAAAAGAGTGTCCGTAAGGGAAAATAAAAAACATGGGAAAAGGGGAAAAAGACTAACCACGAAGGCACAAAGACGCAACCCTATTATTGCCTCCTGGAGAATATTGTGTTTGATGTTTTAGGTCTGACGCAGGGGGAGCGGGATGAGGTATATTGGGCAGTATGTGAGTTGGTTAAGAATCGGCTGGAGAAGGCAAGGAGTGTATAAAATAAATGTTAGAAAAATGTATTAGAGAACGCTATCGTCTCTATATAGATGAATCAGGAGACTATGTCTTTTATACTGAGGAGAATCTATAATATTTCACCCCTTCGGGGTTAAAATATTATGGCATTATTGGCTATAATAATATCAGCCCTTCGGGCTTTAATAATAGCGAGAATAAACCTTGAAGGGTTGATATCGTTGTAGACCAAAATAAATAAACAATTACAACCCCAAAGGGGTGTTATTATTGTAGTAGCAATGAAATAAACAAAACAATAAATGCCGAAGGCATGACATTATTATAGGATTAATGATAAATCGTTGTGATGTAATTTCTAATTGCACAGGTTGAAATAATTTAATATCTATATAAATATACAAGCAGGGGACAAAATGGCAAATTGGTATTCTGAAGAAAATCTCATGCAAGCATGGAAATATGCTAAGTTTGATATGCGGGATGATTTTGTTTTTGATGTGATTGATTATGAAGACATTAAAACAAATCTTGATCATGTGATTTTGTCTTTACACAACCAAATCAAAACCGATCAATATCATCCAGCTCCTCCACTTCGGGTTAGTGTACCCAAGAACTATCACTCAACACGACCAGGTACTGTTATCCCTTTGGTTGATTTAATCGTTTTGTATGCAATAGCTCAGCAGTTAGCACCATTATTGGACAAGTGCTTGTCTGAGAGTGCATACGCCTATCGGTTGAATCCACAGGCAGGGAAGAAAGGAGAACATCTATTCAAACACAGGAATGAGCCTCAGAGCGATAATCAAATACTTGACGATTCGGATGCTGATGATGAAGTTGATTTTCCTTATGCTTGGTTCTCAAGCTGGAAGCAATTTCATGTCCAGTCAAAGCAGGCTTCGGAACAGTTTCAATATGCTGCTGTGACTGATATAACAGCCTACTTTGAGAATATATCACTTGACCTTTTGCGGGAAATTTTGAAAGAAAAACTCGAATCAGAGCAACGTGAGTTTATTGACAGATTATTTCGCTTGTTGGAGTTTTGGGATTGGACTCCCACTGGCAACTTTCCACAAAACATCGGATTGGTTCAAGGGAATAATGTTTCTTCTTTTCTTTCAAATCTGTATTTGATTGACCTTGATCAAGCAATGTTATATATTGTTTCAGGAGATTCTTCAAAATATTATCGCTATGTGGACGATATAAAGCTTTTTACGAGCGATAAAGATGAAGCTCGACGCTCCCTTGTTAAACTGGAATCTGTCTTGAGAACGCTGAACCTAAATGTTCAATCAGCTAAGACAAAAATTAAGCCTGCTAATGAGATATACAATCTTGAGGTAGAGTTTTGGTTAGAAAAAATGGATAAGGACAACCCTGATAAAATTGAACATGCTATTGAGTTCTACGAAACTGTATTTGATAAAGACAAGTTAGATAAATGGCAGCGGCCTTACTCGCGATGCTTGACAATTTTTAGGGAAATTAATGATGACCGGGCTGTGGATATTGCGATAGATTTGTTTCTGGATGATCCATCATCTAATCTCTTGACAAAGAATTTCATGTACTTGAGACATTTCGTGGTATCTTGTAAGTACGGACAAGCCATAGCTAATCGGCTTGGTGATAGTGCTTTTACTTTTCCGTACCATCAAGCCTTTATGTATCGTTTAGCGGCATATTCAAGGGATGATGATCGTGAGATAAAACATTTAGCACTACAAGAATCTATTAATGTTCAAGCACATTGGTTCTGTCGCATGGCTGCATTATTCTGTTTAGGGACATTCTCGTTAACTGGACAAGAACTTGCTCAAATTGCAACTCTTCTAAAGACAGAATCTAATCCCCAGGTAATACGAACGACTTTTGTGACACTTTGTCAATATTCGGGAGATGAACTTCGCTGGGTGTTGGACAGGTTAACTCTTTTCAATGCTCCTTATCAGGATTATCTCCGAAGGTATTTCTTTCAATTGTCTAATGATACTGATTGTAGGGAAGAAGCAATTGTCAAACATCAAGGGCGCAAGTTTATTAGCACCCACCTTTATTCAAAATTTACATAGATTGGATTTGTTGAAAACTGGTTCAAACCTTGAACACAGATCTATTTTCAAAGGAATCATTGAGGCAAAAATTATAGAGTGTGATGCTGATAAGTGGACTAGATTAGCAGCCAGATTAAAACAAATTTATGAGGCTTTCATTCTCAAACCTTAATTGATTATAACAGAAGATGCAGACAAAATTTGTAATATCTATGGCAGTAGAGGGGTTGAGTTTTTGCGTAATATTTATAATCAACATAATCCTAAAAATTGAGGTGATAAATTGAACATCAGTCAACTTATTATTCAACCAGAAAGCAATATTCTTGATTTCAAGCAGGAATTAACAAATCCTGACAATATTGCTGTTACTATGATTGCCTTCTCCAATTCTAAAGGTGGGAAGATAGTTGTTGGCTATGATTCTGCCAAGAAAAAGGTAATTGGAGTAAAAGGGGATATGCAGAAACAAGAAGAATGGGTAATGAATGTTGCTACTACTAATTGCTCCCCTCTTATATCTCCTAAGTTTGAAGAGGTAGATTACAAAAGGAAGAAATTGCTGATTATTACCATCCCCTGTGGTTCACAGAAACCTTATTATTTGGCAAGCAAGGGGTTCTGGGATGGTGTCTACATCAGGGTTGGTTCAACAAATAGAAGGGCGGACAAGGGTAAAATACAACAGTTGCTAAGAGAGGCACAAAACATAAGCTATGATGAGACACCTCTGTCTCAGGCATTAAAGAATGATATAGACATTCAGAAGGTAAAGAGATACTTAGAGATTCGGGCGAATAAATTCAATACTCCAGTAGATGAAATTACTGACATACTCCTTAAAAACATAGGTGTACTTGTTGAACACAATAGCACATTAGTCCCTACTGTTGGAGGTATCTTACTATTTGGCAGGCAACCACAGAGATACCTTATGAGTAGTTGGGTTAGATGTGCCAGATTCAAAGGCAAGGATAAATCTGTCTTCATTGACAGAGTAGATTTAGAAGATGCCTTACCCTCGATGATTGATGAGGCAGTAAGATTTGTTGAGAGAAATATCCGTATGGGGGCTTATGTCCCAGAAGGACAGATACAGAGAGTCGAGATGTTTGAATATCCTATCTCAGTAGTAAGAGAAGCAATCACCAATGCCGTAATCCACCGTGACTACAGTTCAAATGCAGCGGTAATGATAGCCATATACGATGATAGGATTGAGATAGATAACCCGGGTGATTTACCAGGAGAGCTAACCTTAACTAACTTTATTGGCAGGTCTTTACCAAGAAACAAGATGATTGCTCGCCGGATGATGGAGATGAACTACATAGAGGAATGGGGTAGAGGGATAAAATTGATGAATGACGGAATGAAAGAACGAGGGCTCCCCCTACCAAAGTTTTCAGAGATAGGTTATGCCTTTAAAGCTACTCTCTATGGGCAGGGAGAAAAGTTTATGAAGGAAAAAGAAAGAGCCATTGAATCAAAATTGAATGAAAGGCAAAAAAAGGTTATTGAATACCTGGCAAGAAAGGAATATGTTACCAGAAGAGGATATTGTTCTCTATTTAAGGTTGGCAAATCAGTTGCTTTTGAAGAATTATCAAAGATGATCAAAAATGGTATAGTAAAGAGAATAGGTAAGGGGCCAGCTACTCGATACATAATCGTCCGGTAATCGTCCGGTAATCGTCCGGACGATTTTAAATTGTCTCAGAAGCCAAATCCCTTGCCAGACCGCAAGGCACTGGATGATATTGTATTTGATGTCCTGGGTTTGATGCAAGCAGAGCGGGATGAGGTATATTGGTCAGTCTGTGAGTTAGTCAAAAACCGGTTGGAGAAGGCAAGGAGTGTGTAGGCAAAGGTAACAACTTTGTAGAAGATATTATCGCTATTGCAGGAGAATAACCAGATTTGAGATTAATGATAATACAGCCCGGGCAGGTGTTGGGGATAATTTTGGGGTAGGGGCAAAATCGGCTCTTAGACTATAAGAAAAAATACAGGAGATAGTTATGAAATTACAGGATATAAAAGAGAAGGATATTAGAAATGTTGCAGATTCAGCGGCAGTACTACAAAGAGGAATTGACTATTTCCATAACAGAATGGTAAATAAAATATGGCTTGAAGATGATACAATCTGTGCTAAAGTCTCTGGCAGTCAAGGGGATTATGATGTTGAAGTATGGTGTGAAAATGATACTTTAAGGTGGAGATGCAATTGTCCATACGACGGCGGGGGGTGTAAACATGTGGTGGCTACTATCTGTGAATTTATGGACAAAAAGAAAGAGCTATTTGATGGTCTGCAAGAACAAACCCAAAAGGCAACCTTATTAGAAGAACAACTGAAAAAGCTACCCCAAAACCGCTTGATTGAAATCATTATGGAATTATTGAAGAAGAATAAGAAAGGTAAGGCAAAACTGTTAGAAATGCTTGGAAAATACTTTGAGGATAATGGCGAGATTGAAGAAGCTCAGAAAGAGGTTCAAGAAGATATTTATATAGAGCAGTATGAAGAATACTGGAGTGAGGCAGACCCTATCCTTCATGATTTCAATGAGTATGGTGGTGGAGCAGAGGAAGATGAGGAGATTGTTTATGACAACATTGACAAGATTGTTGCTCTCTTCAAAGAAGAAAAATTATCCCAGGATATAAAGATAGAATTTATTGATAACCTCTTTTATTATTATGATTTGGGGAATTCTGGCTTTGGGGACTATCTAATGGATTCAATCTTTTCTGTAGCTACCGGTAAGTCAGATTGGGAATATGTCATAGAAAAGCTCCGAGCTAAAGAGTCAAACTATAGAAAGAGCTTGATTATGACGATTTATAAAAAATATTTGCATGATAATGAGGCATATTTGAAGGAACGAGAAGCAAAATTGCATTATGGAATGGGAAAGCTACCTCAGTTTGATTAGAAATCGTTATCCAAAATGTCCTGCACTTCAGGATGAATTTTCCAGGCTGGGGTAATTATACGATTCGTATAAAGTTTTTGCCTGATTGTTAAAAATTAAAAATTATGAATTAAAAATTAAATATTGTGGGTATGGCGACTTTTTCCTAAATTTTTAATTAATAATTAATAATTTTTAATTCAATAAGGAGGTTAGGAAAAAATGAAGTCACTTACAGAATACCTGTGGCTTAACACCAAAACTAAACGGGCATACATCAACATTACTCCGCAAGTGGAGGAATTAGTGAGAAAAAGCGGGATAAAAGAGGGTTTGTGCCTTGTAAATACTATGCACATCACCTCAAGCGTGTATATAAATGATAATGAGGGCGGGCTTATCCAGGACTACGATGACTGGTTAGAGACACTTGCACCCCATGAGCCAATATCCCGCTATCGACATAACCGCACAGGCGAAGATAATGCCGATGCCCACTTAAAACGGCAGATAATGGGTAGAGAGGTGGTAGTAGCTATAACCAACGGCAATCTCGATTTTGGGACATGGGAGCAGATATTTTACGGAGAATTTGATGGGCAGAGGAAAAAACGGGTTTTAGTGAAGATTATTGGTGAGTAAGATGCGGTGTAAGAGGCATTCGAGAAATTCGTGGAGTCTTGAGTTATCGGTGGGAAGGATATGTTTATATAGTTTTTACTATGAACAGATTGCTGTGATATATTTACATTGGGGTTAGGGATTCGGGGTTCGCAAATCAGGAAATCCCGAAACCCGAAATCCGAACCCCGAATCCCGCTGAACATAATCTTTCCCACTAATAACTGAGAAGGTGTGAAAAAATTAACTTTCGGCAAGCATAATCTATAAAATCAAGTTTAAATTTCCAAACCCTTCAAAATATAATTCCGTAATCATCAAAAAATCTTGTCCCTGTGAAGACAGGAAGTGGATAAGTCTTCCTAAAATAACAGAAAAGTAATAGATAACGGTGTAATCGGTCAGAAGGTGTGAAAAAATCGATTTTTCAACGATATTTAAAAAATTTCTGCCTGCAAATACTGAACTTACAAACTTTATTTTACCCGAATTTCAATTTTTTCACACCTTCTCAGTTATCAGGGGGAGAAAAGGAGTCCAGGATTCGAGGGTTCAAGGGTTCGAGTGTTTGTTTTTCCTTATTCCACTTGACCCCTCGACCCCTCAACACCTTGAATCCTGTTGATACATTTTTCCATATTCCCCCCGAAGACTGACCCATTACTCTCCTATGCAAAAAATCCTTGACAGGAATCTAAATATTATGTTATTCTATTATCGTATTAATTTTTATCGTGAGAGGGAAAAGGGTTGCTTGAAGAGTAACCGTTCAGGGGTGTCCCGAAGGGGAAAGGGGGAAATATGAATAAACTAAACGGATCTCAAATTTTAGTCGAATCATTAATTAAAGAAGGTGTCGAGGTAATATTCGGCTATCAAGGTGGGTCAGTATTACCTATCTTTGATGCCTTATATGATGCACCGATTAAATTCATCATGGTCAGGCATGAACAAGGGGCGGCACATGCCGCTGACGGCTATGCCCGCTCTACCGGTAAAGTAGGTGTTTGCCTCGCTACTTCAGGACCAGGGGCGACTAATTTAGTTACCGGCATTGCTACCGCCTACATGGATTCTATTCCTATGGTGGCTTTGACAGGCCAGGTCCCTACACCTATGATTGGTAATGATGCCTTTCAGGAGGCGGATATTGTGGGGATTACGCGACCCATTACCAAGCATAATTATTTAGTTAAGAAACCGGCGGATTTGGCTCGTATCGTCAAAGAGGCGTTTCATATTGCCGCAACCGGCAGACCAGGACCTGTGCTTATTGATTTACCAAAGGATGTCAGCACAGGGATGGCAGAGTATAAATACAACGAGGCAAGCCTCACGGACAAAATAGAGATGCGGAGTTATAACCCAACTTATTTCGGACATCCCGGACAGATAAAAAAAGCCGCAGAATTGATTCAAGAGGCTAAAAAACCGGTTATCTATGCCGGTGGCGGTGTGATTACCTCTGGTGCGGCTGAGGAACTTCTAAAATTAGTCGAAAAAACCTCTATTCCGGTAACAGCTACATTGATGGGATTAGGTGGATTTCCAGGAACACATCCGCTATTTTTAGGTATGTTGGGTATGCATGGCACTAAATATGCTAATTTTGCTATGGTTGAAACGGATTTAATTATTGCTATTGGGGCGCGATTTGACGATAGAATAACAGGCAAATTAGATGAATTTGCTACCGGGGCGACCATCATCCATATTGATATTGACCCGGCATCTATCAGTAAAAATGTAAAGGCACATCTCCCGATTGTAGGGGATGTCAAGTGTGTTTTAATAGAATTAAATAAGCTCGTCCAGTCACCGGAGATTAAACCATGGCTTGAAAAAATAAATGAGTGGAAGGAAAATCATCCATTAACTTATAAAAAGGGGGATGGGTTACTGCGACCACAGTTCATCGTTGAGGAGATTTGCAAGGTAACACAAGGCAAGGCTATTAGCACCACTGAGGTAGGGCAAAACCAGATGTGGGCGGCACAATATTGTAAATGTGATTATCCACGCCATTTTCTATCTTCCGGTGGATTAGGCACAATGGGGTATGGTTTGCCGGCGGCAATTGGTGCTCAGGTGGGCAATCCGGATAAAATCGTTTTTGACATAGCCGGAGATGGCAGTATTCAAATGAATATTCAGGAGTTGATGACGGCTGTTCAGTATAAACTGCCGGTAAATGTGGCTATCCTGAATAACCAATATTTAGGCATGGTTCGCCAATGGCAGGAGCTTTTCTATAACAAAAGATATGCCCATACATCGTTAGCTATCTCCCCTGATTTTGTCAAATTAGCCGAGGCTTATGGTGCAGAGGGTATTCGGGTAACCGAGGAAAAGGATGTCCAAAAGGCATTAGAGCAGGCCATTGCCTCACCTAAGCCTGTGCTGATTGACTTTCGCATAGTGCCTGAGGAAAATGTTTTTCCAATGGTGCCGGCAGGGGCGGCTCTGACACAGATGATTGACAGCCTGGCATAAAAGAAGTAGAAAGTAGAAAGTTTGTAAAGTTTCTGATTTACTTTCTAACTTTATAAACTTTATAAACTTTCTACTCTAATATAAGGAGGTTTTTAATGCGACATACTATCTCAGTTTTAGTTGAAAATAAATTTGGAGTTTTGGCCAGGGTATCAGGACTATTCTCCGGTAGAGGATATAATATTGACTCCCTGTGTGTAGCCGAGACCGATGACCCTACTATGTCTATGATGACTATTGTTACCCATGGAGAGGATAAGATAATTGAACAGATTGAAAAACAACTCAATAAACTCATTGATGTCATTAAGGTAACTGACTTAACTAAGGAAGAGCATGTAGAAAGGGAATTGGTATTGATAAAGGTGAATACTGAAAATGGCGGGCGGGCAGAAATTATGGAGATTGTGGATATATTTCGGGCAAAGATTATTGATGTTGGGCAAAAATCAATGATTGTGGAAACAACCGGTGATGAAGGCAAACTTAACGCCTTGCTTAATCTGCTAAAACCTTTTGGAATAAAAGAAATCGCCAGAACAGGCAAGATTGCATTAGGTAGAGGAACTAAGTAATAGGGGTTAGGGTTTTAGGTAGAGGAAAATACCCTCTACCTAAAACCAGGGAAACCGAAAAATCAGGAACAGCGACCGTTTTTGAATTAACAAAGAAAAAGAAAATGCCCACAACGGCAGATAACATTGCTGAAAAAGACTTCCTTCCACTTCATCCAAATCCGCCTTTGGAGAACTTCACAAATACCAAAAACTGCGCGGAGTAATCTTCCCTTACTTATTTTTGGAACTTTTTTAGCCATTTTGTTGTCTAAAATAATGGAGTATAAAAATGCGTGAGATTTCTTCGAAAGATTTAACACGAGCCTCCAACGGTGATATAGAGGCGTTTGAGCAGGTGTATAAGGATTTCAGTAAATTTGTCTATAATATTTCACTTAGGATTACACGCCATAGCGAAGATGCAGATGAAGTAACTCAAGATACCTTTATGAAGATATACCATAAGTTAAAAACCTTTAGATTCCGCTCGTCTTTTAAGACATGGGTTTATCGGATAGCCGTAAATACAGCGATAAATTATTATCATTCATCAATAAAGAAAGAGTCGAAAAGAGTGGATTTTGAGACGGTGGCTTTAACCCTCGGTGATAATAAACTACCGTCAGATAATATTATTAAGCAAGATGATTTTGCACAACTTGATTCGTTATTAAGAGTATTGAAACCTGAGCATCGCGTCTGTTTAATCTTACGGGAGATTGAAGGTTTAAGCTATCAGGAAATCGCAAGTGTCTTAGAAATTCCTGTAAATACTGTACGTTCCCGACTGAAAAGGGCGCGACAGGCATTAATAGGGATGAGGGATGAGAGATGAGGGATGAGGAAGAAGGGAATAGCCAATGTTCTCTCATCTCTCATCCCTCATCCCTCATCCCTCAAAAGGAGGCGAGTAAAAATGAATTGTAAGAAAATACAAGAATTAGTGATGAGCGATTATTTCGATGGAGAATTAGACCATGTGCAAGGCAATCGCATACAACAACACATAGATAGTTGTATTCATTGTAAGCAGTTTGAACAGGAGATTCAAAAGGTAAGAGCACCTTTTAAAAAGGCAAAGCATATTAAGCCACCGGCAAGGGTTTGGCAGTCTATTCGTGAAAGAATTACTGCAGAGGGTATGTTGCCACAGGGCAGTTTGTTTGAGTATATTTTGGAGCGGTTAAGGGAATTTTTGTTCATCTTCAGACGGCCTGTTTTTGACGCAGTAACTGCTTTTACCATTATAATTCTTGCCGTGATTTTTATATACATGCCTATTCAAAAGCAGATAAAAACAGATACGATGAATGTGGTGACAGAAGATATTGGATTCTTGATAGATGAGGAGAATGGTGCGATTTATGATTTTGGGACGGCAATCGAAGAATATTTTCTTTAAACCCCTGGGAAATTATACTTGCCACAAAGGCACGAAGACACAAAGTTTTTGTGATAAATTGGAATAGATTGGATGTACTTTTGGAATTTTTTTGTGTCTTAGTGTCTTGGTGGCTAAATTTATTTAAAGGGAACTTTTTGAGTATCTGGCGTGTCTAATCTAATAAGAAGTAGAAAGTTTGTAAAGTTTGTAAAGTTGAAAGTCTGGAAATACGAACTTTATAACTTTATAAACTTTCTACTTTATAAACTAAAAGGAGGTGATAAACCGTGAAAAGAATACTTCAATCACTAATAATTGTGGCTGTGGGAGTAATGATTAGTATTCCCACAATATCTGCTCAGCCGCCCGGAAAAATGGGTGGACAGATGATGGGACATCGTAAGCAAGTAGAGAAGGAAATGTTCCAGAATCTTAATTTGACTGCTGAACAAAAGGATAAGATTAAGCAAAACCGTAGGGCACAACAAGGGAAAATAGAGGATTTGCGAGATGAACTAAATGAGAAGCAGGCAGAATTAAGGGATAAATTAAGCGACCCGAATGTTAGCCGAGATGGGGTTGCTCCAATTGCCACAGAGATAAAATCCTTACAGGCAAAAATGATTGATTGCCGCATAAATGGAATTTTTGCCGTGAAAGAGATTTTAACACCTGAGCAGTATGCAAAATTTCTGGAAGAAACAAAGGAAAAAGTAGAAAATCGTAAAGAACAACGCTGTCAACGGCGTGAAAACAAAAAATAAAAATCAGGTAGGGGCATGGTGCACCGTGCCCCTATTCTACTCCTTGTGGGTGAACTGGTATTGTCAAAAGTTTTTACCTGAAATTTTCTTAACTCTCTATTTTTTCAGGCACTTATGTAAGTTTGGTTTAACTCCCCCTATTTTTATGATAAAATGGGAAAAAGTACCCACCCCTAATCCCTCCCAAGAGGGGAATATCTCCCACCACCTTGCATCTTGAGAGAAAAACCTTCCTGAAAGTTCCCCCGATTTCTTTCATCTGAAAATCCCCTTTTCTCTTTAATAAGCCTTTTGGTATCAAGGAGTTATGTATTTTTATCCTCTATTCTGTAACTATTGAAATGTTATTTTGGACACTATATCCCCTTGACAGGCTAACCAAAAAATTCCAATCTACGAGTGCTGTTCTACAAGATAGATAATAAATTAAATCTTTATCTTCTCAATTTAGCCGGTTGACATCCATTATCACTTATGTAAGCTTAAAATATATGATTAGCCGGTTAGAT
>JBDRHR010000234.1:0-14325 GCA_043816605.1 Nitrospirota bacterium | reverse complement strand
CGCTCCTTCCTTGCCGCTTCCGCTAGTTCTCCATCTGTCAACCGATTAATTACCTCTAATGCTTTACACATTACAAACCTCCCTCCATTAAGTTTATAATATATTATCGGCATTCAAGATTACTTTCTGAAATTCGTATTACTCCTGCGTCCAAAACCTTCTGCTATATTAGCCATTATAGAAACTGATGCCCTTCTAATCTGATTTCGCAAAGAAAAATCCTTTGAAAACCAAGAATTATTAGTGATGTTGTATATCTCTTTGCTCAATTCTCTTGCCTTTTGCCATGCTTGAATATCCTCAAACTTTTCTATCTTTTTTATATTCCTCCAAGGTTAATTGCAGAGTTTTAGGAGTTTAGGAGTAAGGAGTTAGGGAGTTATGGAGTGAGGAGTTCGAGAGTTGAAAGCATTCTCCTTTTTCCAACTCCTTAACTCTCCCAACTCCTTAACTCCTTAACTTCCTCACGATAACAAGTCCCTTCTACCGCATCTCTTTTAATAGCACCGAGCATATCCATCCTACCTGCCCATCCGGCAGACATACATTGTAGTACCATTCAACCGAGGTAGCGTTTAAAATAGTGACTATTGTGCCTTGTTCTACCTTAGTCAAGGCTTTATAATAAGTGTTAGCAATGGCAGGTCTATCCCAGATAATCGCCTCTTTTACGGCAACGACCATTTGTTTAAGAGGTAGGATTTCTTGAGCAGGTGTTATAGTTGACATGAGTGTTGGTTCGGGATATAATTTTTCATTCACATTTACTACTGGAATCTCGCCTATTTCTTCTATTGGGATTCGTTTAGATGGAAGTTCTGTTTCCTTTTGTTGTGAAGAAAGAATATTGGTTTGTTGAGTCGCGACTTGTTGTAAAATACCTTTAGCATTTCTAACCGGGGTAATAAATCGCTGTTCAACCCCTCGAAAATATCTACATTTGATAATGAAGAGATTATCCTCTTTGGAAGGTTTAGCGGATATAGATTCACGGACTTTAATCGCCTCTTCATAATTTCCCTTCTCAAAATAAAATTCGCTTAATCTCTCACGAAGTATTATGCCTCTTTTGTCCGTATTTAAGGAAAGATAATCATTTAACAACCCTTTTATTTCACTATACCCAAGATATTGCCCTAATATGGCTAATGCCTTATTTCTGTCTATGGGCGGGGAAGGTTTTCGCTCAAGATTATTTACTTCAACATCACCAAAATATATCTTAGCTAAATAATATTTAGCTAAAACCTCATTTGAGGCGGTAAGATATTTGATTGCCGCCTCATAATCATAATTTGAGAATGCCGCAAAACCCTTAGACCAATTTTCATCCTCTGGATTAGGGATGATTTCCCCTACGAGAGTGGTCTCTACGAGATAAGTAGGTTGAGCAGATTGTGCAAAATTTGCCAACAAAATACCTATTCCTAATGCCAACAGACAATATAAAGATTTACTGTTCTTCAAGAATGTCAGATTCAAGGAAAATCACCCTCCCTTTGGGGTCTAATTGGATATAGAGATTTTGTTCTAATATCTTTTGATAATCTAGTTCATCAAACTGTAATGTCTTTAATTTATCCTCACTGTTTCGAGCAGGGGAGACAAATCTTTTATAATCAGGCGGCAGAAAAACAACTGGGGAGACATCATTTCCCATTCCATCAGCATCTTGTAAATAGTCGTCCGTATCAATCTTAAATTTATCCGCACTAAGTTTAACATCCATTCCTTCTACCTTACCCTTTAAATCAAACCAGCATTTAATGGTAAGTGGATATTTATTCCTGATAAGACCATACCATGTAGTAAATACAGGTGCAAATCCTATTTCAATAAATCCTGCATAATCCTTATAAGGCTGTTGACTATTAATTGGTCTATTGGGGATAAAATAGGCACGAATAGGGGTATTCTTATAAAATTTATTCATCTCTTCTATGAGTAACATCTTTTCACCTTCAGTTTTTTGTTCAAAGAACTCTTTCCCTGTCTTATAGGTAAATATCGTTGATTCTACCTCTACCCGTTCGCCATGATATAATCCCCAATGTTTATTTGCATCCTTCTCAATATCTATTTCAAAATAATCTATTTTTTCGTAGTCATTTCTTGGGGAAGTTTCTGGACCATAAAATAATTTACGCCACTCTGATATTGACTTCTTATACCCTTTGTCTTTGCCCATGGCTCTTGTGCCTTCTCGTAAGAGCTTCACCGGAGAATATCCATTTATTCCGGATAGGGCAATTTCATTTTCCATTGGTTCGTTAAATGGTTTGAAAAATACCCGCTTATAACCTCTTACTCCAGCACTATCACGGTCATCTTCATAAATTTCATTTCTGGGTGCATAAATAGTTCCTAACTCTCGTTTAATATTAGATGCTGATAAGGGAGTATAAATATATGAATTAGCTAATACATGTAACCTTACTATCTGACCATTTTTGGTCTTTACCGGAATAATCTTTTCTTTTATGTCTTCCGGCGTCCACACATCAATAACCCCTTCAATATCCCAGTTATCCACAAAGACACCATAGGCTGGAATTTGGGTTGTTTTATTATTTACACTTTTAATCTCAACCACCTTTTCGGTAGGGATATAATCTCCTACAAAACATTTCCCAAAGATATATCCTGCCCAGTCGCGTCTGCATTTTGTATCTGGAAGAAGGGCACCATCAGAGGTAAGGAAATAGGTATCTGTAAGAAAGGAGATTGCCTTTTTATTATTCGTTTGGTCTTCTTCTAAAAGGTATTTTTTAGCCGTAATCACAAAACCCGGGTATCTACCGGTTAGGGAAACATCTTCAATTTGAGTAATCTTGGCATTAAGTGCCTTTGCCTCCGCAAGTATTCCCCGTACAAACTTCCCTTGAGCATCCCTTTGCCAAAACCCTTTTAATGGTGTTAATCTTTCCACGAATTCTGATACGGTTCGTGTTCCTTCTAAAGGGACAATGACACTCTTTTCACCTAACGCCTCAGGATAAAGGTTGTTCAATAATTTAATAAGAACAACTAATAATTGTTCTCTGGTGAACTCGGTATCAGGGCTAAATGCCTTTCCTTTTTCTTTGAATTCTACCGGCACACTTTCGTCTAAGTAGCCATATTTGAGGCAGGTTTCTATGTATCCAAATTGTTTAGATAGTTGTTTATATTTTTCATCCGCAAAGGAAGTAGCATCTAACCGATACTGATAAGCCTCTTGTTCCTTATCCAATAGTCGCACAATCATTACCGCTAATTCACCCTTAGTCAAGAAGTCATTGCGATTAAAATCAGCCCAAACCTTTTCTTCTACATCAGGACCTAAATTTTTGGTAATAAGTCGTTCAAGGATAGGTGGTGTCCATTTCCATTCCCCAGCGATTAATGAATCATGTATATTTACATGCCAGGTAGTGTGGTCTGGCAATTCTGCCTTTGCATCCGTAATTATTAAAAATAACCCGAGCAACAAAAATATCATCTTTTTTTTCATTTTTTCTCCTGCTTAATTATTTTAATGGTTATCCATCTAATCCCATTTTCTATGGATTCTATTTTACCAAAATTTTTATTAAAAGTCAACAATAAATTATATGTAGTGGTAATGGGTCAGTTATCAGGGGGAGAAAAGGGGTCCATGATTCGAGGGTTCAAGGGTTCGAGTGTTTGTTTTTCCTTATTCCACTTGCCCCCTCGACCCCTCAACACCTCAACACCTTGAATCCTGTTGATACATTTTTCCATATTCCCCCCCAATAACTGAGAAGGTGTGAAAAAATCCCATTTTGCCAATTTCGACTCTAATGATTTCAAGGGTTTGTGAGCCATAAAATACCCCAAAAGTTAATTTTTTCACACCTTCTGACCCCCATTACACAAAAATTAAAAAAACACTTGACAGATTGTCGGGTATCTGGTATAATATGTATCCTGTATGGTAGATGTATGGTTAAGAGGGATAGTAGATAGCAGGTAAGGAGGATATCAGGTGTATAAAGCTGAAGTATATTTGGAAGATGCACAACACGAAATATTGAGGGATATTGCTTATGTTATGACTAAACATAACAAAAAGCGAGTTAGTTTATCTGAGCTTGTCCGAAAGGCAGTTACCCTCTGGATAGAAAAAGAAGGGAAGGAAATTCTTAAGGGGAATAATCATAGAATTTAAAAGGCTGAAGGCTGATAGGTGAACGATTACAAAATAATTAAACTTTTGTATCCCAATTGCCGATAAATTTACAAGGTGAAGATATAATGTTCGACCAATCGGCAACTATGCAAACAGTTAGAATATTAGAGAATGCGTTGGATACTACCGTCCTGCGACAAAAGGTAATTGGGGATAATATTGCCAATGTTAATACCCCGGGTTTTAAGAAAAGTTATGTAAGTTTTGAATATGAACTTTCGCAGGCATTGCAAAAAAAAGGGGCATTACAAACTAGAACGACTGACCCACGACATATTCAATTTGGAGGACACCTTGATGAGACTAAGGTTAAACCACGCGTATATTTAGAACACGATACCTTCTCTCGTAATGACCTTAATAATGTTGATATAAATGTTGAGATGGCTAATTTATCCAAAAATTCTATTATGAATGAAGCCTTAGTTAATCGTATAACTGGCTCACTGCAAATGCTTCTAACAGTAATAAGAGGAGGAGGACGATAGTTAAATGATGTCACTTTTTCAAGCAATTAATACCTCTGCCTCAGGACTTACGGCAGAACAATTACGCATGGATGTGATTTCCAATAACATCGCCAATGTAAATTCTACAAGAACCGAGCAAGGTGGTCCTTACCAACGGCAAAGGGTAATTTTTACGCCGCGAGAACCACAGATGGTTTTTGATATCCCATTTGTTAAACCACCTATTACTTATGATGGAAAAGGGGTCAGGGTTGTTGGAATTGAAAATGACCCATCTCCTTTTAGAATAGAATATCGACCTGAACATCCGGATGCAGATAAGGATGGTTATGTCCGATTTCCAAATGTAAATGTGGTTTTGGAGATGGCAGATATGATTACGGCTACCAGGGCGTATGAGGCTAATGTAGCCGCTATGCGTTCGGCAAAAGAAATGATGATGAGGTCATTAGATATTGGAAAATAAGTCCTATAGGTCTTATAAGTCTTATAATTCTTTTCTTTTTTCTTGACAAAAATAAATTCTTGTAGTAAAATAAGGAGGGTATTTGTCCAATGGATGCAATTAGTTTAGATACATTGATGCCTAAATCTCAATTAATGAGTATCAAACAAGAGACTAAAGAGGTAAATTCATCTACTGATTTAGTAAATAGCTTTTCTGCTATATTACAAAATCATTTACAAGAGGTGAATGATTCAGTAAATAATGCAGGTAACTTAGCTAACCAGTTAGCTACAGGTGAGACGGATAATATGCATTCGGTAATGATTGCGGCGCAAGAGGCAAATATTGCCTTGAATTTTACTTTAGCTTTGCGAGATAAAATAATTCGTGCCTATGAAGATACATTAGCTATGGGAGGAAGATAGAGTACAGAACACAGAGTACAGAACACAGAGTACAGAACACAGAGTACAGAACACAGAGTACAGAACACAGAGTACAGAACACAGAGTACAGAACACAGAGTACAGAACACAGATAATTGTCTGTGTTCTGTATTCTGTACTCTGTATTCTACATTTTGATTTCTGGTAAAAACGGGAGGAAAATATGCCAGCGTGGTTAACTCAAATAGTTGCCTTTTGGAATGGCTTAACTAAAACTCAAAAGATAACAATTGGAGGTGTGTCGGCAGGTGTATTGGTAATTCTACTCTTTTCGGTTCTTTACATGGGTAGGGTAGAATTTGCTAATTTATATACGGATATTGCCCCACAAGAGGCAGGTAAGATAACTGCCAAATTAGATGAATGGAAAGAAAAATATCAATTAGTTGGGACAACAATTAAAGTTCCTGTCCATGACCGTGATAAATTAAGAATAAGATTAGCCAAAGAAGAATTAACCCCAAAAGGTGGCATATTAGGTTATGAAATATTTGATATAACTAAATTAGCTATTACAGATTATGAACGACGAATTAACTTCCTGCGTGCATTACAAGGTGAACTGACAAGAACTATTGAGAGCATGGATAATATAGAAGAAGCACGAGTCCTTTTAGTTCTGCCTAAAAAAGAATTATTCATTGAAGAAGAAAAAAATGTTACCGCCTCTATTAAATTAAGACTTTCCTCTTACGCTACTTTAGAAACAGACCAAGTCCGTGGAATAATCAATTTAGTTGCCTCTGCTGTAGAAGGATTATCCCCTGAAAATGTAACCATTGTTGACAATAAAGGTAATATTTTATCAGACATTGAAGAATTAGGAGGAGAACAAAGACCTGAAACTTTAGCCGCTAAACAATTGGAATTACAGCGAAGTGAGGCACAAAAATTAGAGCGTAATATTCGTAAAAAATTAGGTCGGGTACTTGACCCTGATTGTCTGGAGGTAGTAATTAAATGGGAGATGAATTTTGACCGGATAGAAAGTAAAGAAGAAAAATACAGTATGCCGGGATTTGAACAATTAAAGGTAAGTGATGAGGTAGTCAAGGAGAGTTTTAAGGGAGAAGGAACTATCCCTGGTGGTCCGCCGGGTGTTGAGGCGCAAATGCCTGCATATAAAGGAGCTACAGGGCAGGCAGGTCCTATGTCTTACACTAAAGACGAGGCAAGGAATAATTATCTGGCGGATAAAGAGGAGATTGCCAAAGTAAGGTCTCCTGCACTTTCTAAAATAGCAGTGGCAGTAGTTGTTGATGGGACTTATGAACGAGATAACAAGGGTAAGGTAAAACTAACTAAAGATAATAAACCTATATATACACCCAGGAATTCAGCAGAAATGGCTAAATATGAGAATTTAGTCTGGGCGGCTATTGGTGCAGAAAAAGGAAAGATATATCCGGATAGAGATTATATTGTTCAGATAGAAAATGTTCAATTTGACCGTACCCGGGAATGGACAGACGAATTAAAGGCAGAACAACAAGAGAAACAAGCATTACTTAAAATTTATATCATTGCTGGAGCTATTTTTTTACTTCTAATTGGTAGTTTAATTGTTTTGATGATTCATCGAAGAAAAGTTATTGCTCAACAGGAGGCAGACAGAATAGCCGCTTTAGAGGTAGCCAGGAGAAGAGAGGTAGAAGGAAGAGAAGAATTAGTTAAAGAAGGAATGACACCTACGGAAGAAGGAGATAAAAAATTAGCTCTGCAATATCCACAAGAAACAAGCAAAGTGATTGCTACCTGGTTAGCAGAAGAATAGGCTATTGATTTTAGATTTTGGATTTTGGATTTTGGATTGCGGAAAGATTTCAATTCTCAATTCCTAATCTTCAATCCAAAATCCAAAATCTAAAATCTAAAATCCAAATTGGGGAGGTTGATTTATTATGGCTATAAATTTGACAGGTCCACAAAAAGCCGCTATACTTATGGTAGTTTTAGGTTCTGACATTTCATCAGAGATATTCAAATTTTTGCGTGAAGAGGAGATAGAAAAACTCACGGTTGAAATTGCTAATTTACCTAAAATAAATCCTGAAGAGAGAGAACAGGTAATGCGTGAATACCACGAAATAATGATGGCACAGCGATTTATTCTTCAAGGTGGAGTGGACTATGCCAAAGACCTTTTGACACGCTCCTTCGGTGCAGAAAAAGCCGGTATGTTAATAGAAAAATTGCTTTCTCAAAAGAAACCATTTGAATTTATGAAAAAGGTTGACCCTGTTCAACTACTTAATACTATTCAAGGCGAACATCCACAAACCATTGCCTTGATATTAGCCTATCTACCCGCAGAACGCTCATCAGTTATTCTTGGTCAATTACCACTTGAGATTCAATCTGATGTTGTCAGACGATTAGCTGTTATGGAACGAACCTCACCAGAGGCATTGCAGAAGGTAGAAGCTATATTACATACAAAATTGTCTTCTTTTACTGCGACGACAAGAACAGGAGAAAAACGCGTTGGTGGGGTTGATTCTGTTGTTGATATGTTAGGTCAGGTGGAACGAGATGTAGAGAGGACCGTGTTGGAAGGTATTGGAGAGCAAGACCCTGAATTGGCAGAAGAAATTAGAAGACGCATGTTCACATTTGATGATATTATCCGATTGGATGACCGTTCAGCACAGCGTGTCCTGCGTGAAGTGGACATTCGCGAACTGGCTATGGCATTGAAAGGGGCATCAGATCCAGCCAAAGACATGGTCTTTAAAAATATGCCCAAGCGTGCGGCGGATATGTTAAGGGAAGAAATAGAATTTTTGGGCCCTATCCGCGCTAAAGATGTAGAAGAGGCTCAACAGAAGGTGGTTAATGTTATTAGACAATTAGAAGACTCAGGAGAAATAGTTGTCTCGCGTGCAGGAGGAGGAAAGGGTGGGGAGAGGATTATCACCTAATGTCTATAAAAGTGAATTATTACCTCCAACCGGGACAGAACTGATTTTGGATATTGAACGCAGACTTGAACCCGAAGGAGGAAGTATTTTAGATGTTATAGAAGAACGAGTTAAAAGAAGTCAAATTAAACTCCTTAAATTACAAAAGGAAATTAAAGAGGCAACTGAAACAAGTCGTAGCCTGCAAGAGGATGTTTTATTTGAGGCAAAGAAAAAAGCAGGTGAGATTGTTAAGCAGGCTAAAGAAAAAGCAGAGGTGATTTTAACTCAAGTTAAAACGCAAATAGCAGAAATTGAACAAAATGCTAAAGAACAGGCTCATCAACAAGGGTTTGATGCCGGAAAACAAGAAGGAATTAAATCCGGTGAGGAAGGTATCAAAAAGGTGCTTTCTGAAATACAAAATGTCCTTGTTGAGGCAAAACATAAACGACGAGAGCTTATTCAGGCTAATCAAGAAATGATTGTGGAATTAGCGTTTATGATTGCTAAAAAAATAATTAAGGTAGAAAGTATCACTAACAAAGAGGCAATTCTAAAAAATTTAAATGCCGCTCTTAAAAAGGTAAAAGATAAAGAGAAAATTAAGGTTAAAATTAATCCTGTCCATTTAGCGGAATTAGGCAATATAAAGGAGAAACTTTTAGCTCAAGCCTCTGGAATGGAGGGAATAACCTTTGAAGAAGACCAAAATATAGAACCAGGCGGATGTCTGATAGAAACTAACTTTGGATTGATTGATGCCGGTATTTCTTCACAATTGGAGGTTATTAAGGAAGAATTAAAAATTATGAATTAAGAATTAAAAATTGAGGAGTTATAATTTGTGATACTTTAGCCATCTGAAGCAAAAAATAACCACAGAGGCAGTGAAATATGGAGAAAAGCCACAGATTCACAGATTACAAATTATTTTCTGTGAATCTGTGGCTTATATTCTTTGTTACTTCACATGGGTAAATAGTTACCATAATTTTTAATTAGAAAGAGGGGTAAAAAGAATGGCAACGACTAAATTGGAAGAATTTCAATATACTCTGGATAATTTAGACACCATTCGACTGGGGGGGAAGGTTAAACAGGTTATCGGGTTGACCATAGAATCTGATGGTCCACCGGCACAACTGGGAGAGGTTTGTAAAATACGGCTTTCAAATACGAAATCTATTTTTACAGAGGTAGTTGGATTTAGAGACCGTCAGGTGCTATTAATGCCTCTGGGTGAAATGGATGGTATTGCCGCTGACTGTGAGGTAATTGCTACCGGTAAACCACTACTTGTTCCGGTAAGTGAACAATTAAAAGGGAGGGTGTTAGATGGTCTGGGCAGACCCATAGATGGTAAGCCACCATGTAGGTATGATGATTTCTATCCAATTCTTAATTCCCCACCGGACCCACTACGCCGTCCAAGAATTAAAAATCCATTACCCTTAGGCATAAAAACAATTGATGCCCTGCTTACCGTAGGGAAAGGTCAACGATTTGGTATATTTTCCGGAAGTGGTGTTGGTAAAAGCACATTAATGGGTATGATTGCTCGATTTACTAAGGCAGAGGTTAATGTTATTGCCTTAATCGGTGAGCGAGGTCGGGAGGTGCGGGATTTTATAGAAAGGGATTTGCAGGATGAAGGATTAGCCCGGTCAGTGGTGGTTGTAGCTACCTCAGATGAGGCTCCTTTAATAAGATTAAGAGGGGCATTTGTGGCTACGGCTATTGCTGAATATTTCCGCGATAAAGGTTATGATGTCATGTTTATGATGGATTCTATTACACGGTTTGCCAGAGCCCAACGTGAGGTAGGATTATCGATAGGTGAACCGCCTACTACGCGTGGATTCACTCCATCAGTATTTGCTATCTTACCAAAATTACTTGAGCGCTCCGGAACATCGGAAAAAGGCACTATCACCGGACTTTATACCATATTAGTCGATGCAGATGATATGAATGAACCTATTGCCGATAATGTGCGGGCTATTCTGGATGGTCATGTGGTTTTATCTCGGGATTTAGCCGCTCGAAATCATTATCCGGCAATTGATGTCTTACAAAGTGTCAGCCGGGTAATGCTTGATATTGTTCCTGCTGAACATGACAATGCCGCCAGACGGCTAAAAGAAATAGTTGCTACCATACGAGATGCTCAGGATTTAATTGATATTGGCGCCTATGTCAAAGGCAGTAATCCAAAGATTGATTATGCCCTGTCAATGATTGATGAGGTAACGGAGTTTTTAAAGCAAGGGATATTTGAAAAGGTGGACTACCAAACCGCTGTTTCTCAATTAATGAAATTATTTGTCGGTAAGGAAGGCACGCAAGGATAATAAAATGCCGGGATTTAATTTTAAATTAGAGCGAGTCTTGCAGGTTAAAAAACATAAGGAGGATGAATTAAAAACTCAATTAGCTGATTTAAAACGAGAATATATCTGGGAAGAATCAGCATTATGGACATTAGAAGAGAATTTGCAGGAACAATTTGTTATACTGATTGAAAAACAAAAAAAACTAAACAATACAGTAGAGATTATATGGAGTTATAATTATATAAATAGACTTCGGCAGGATATTGAAACTCAAAAAAAGAAATTGGAGGAGTTGTCTGAGAAAATAAAAGAATTGACTCAAAAATTGATTGGTGCATCTCAAGAAAAACAGGTTTTGGAAAATCTTAAACAAAGAAAATTCATACAGTTTAAACGGGAAATAGAAAAACAAGAACAAGAGTTTTTAGATGAGGTGGGGATAACAAGGTATGTTAGAGGACAGAACACAGAGTACAGATAATAGATAAAAATCCAATACTTCTAATTTCTAAAAAACAAGGGGGGTAAAGATAAATGTTAGAAAGTGTAACAAATGTTTTAAATAGAATACAAGAATTAAAAGAAAAATTTGGAGGAATGGCAGGAACAAACCAAACTGATAATTCCTCTTTTCAATCTACATTAAATAACGCTATTGAAGAAAGGAAAACGACATCCCAGTTTAATGAGTTAATTGATACTTATAGTCAGAAATATGGTCTTGACCCTAATTTAGTCAGTTCTATTATCAAGGCAGAATCAAATTTTAATCCAAACGCAGTTTCTAAAGCCGGGGCATCCGGTTTAATGCAATTAATGCCTGGGACAGCGAAGGAATTAGGAGTAACTAATATTTTTAATCCTGAAGAGAATATTGAAGGTGGAACGAGGTATTTTAGAACACTATTGGATGATTTTAATCAAAATCTACCTTTATCTTTAGCCGCTTATAATGCCGGACCTGAAACGGTTAAAAAAACAAATGGTATTCCACCAATTGCTGAAACTAAAAATTATGTTGAAAAGGTATTAAAATTCTATAAAGAGGCTGATTAATCTATATTCCCCCTTAAAAAAGGGGGTTAGGGGGTTGTATTCTTGCATGTTAAAAATAATGAAAAACCAAACAGGAAAAGGAAATTTACCTTTAATCTTTATACTATTATGTGTATTAATAGGATTATTAATAGGTAGTGTTTATTTATTAGATATATTACAGATATTTGATAAAGAGCGGGTGATTTATCCTAAATTAGCTAAAATACCAGGGATAGGTAGCATGTTTGCACCACCCAAAATTACTTATGAAGATGTAAAAATAGAAGAGTTACGAAAATTAAAGCAATCAGTTGAACTTAAATTGGCTGCATTAGAAGATACGGATAAGAAATTAACTGCTAAAGACAAAAAAATAGAAAAGCGTGACAAAGAACTCCTTTTATTAGAAGAGGAATTAGAACGCAAAAAGCAAGCGTTGGAAAAAAGAGAAACTATATTTGAAGACCAGGAAGCAAAATGGCAAAAATTAGTTCAGTATTATGAAAATATGAAACCGGATGCCGCCGCGGCTATCCTTTCACAGATGGATGACCAGATAGTTATTGAAATATTTAACCGTATGAAAAAATCCCAGGTTGCTATTACTTTAATGAAGATGGACCCAAAACGGGCAAGTGAGATATCTCGGAAAATGAGTAGGTAAAATATACCACGAATTTCACGAATTGAACGAATAAACACAAATTTTTATAATTAATGTTCATTCGTAAAATTAGTGTCATTCGTGGCAAAAAGGGGAGAATAAGGTGAAGGTGTTATTCTCGGAAACAGGAGTACAATTTAATAAATTCCTAAATTCACTGCCAGAGGTGCTACCTCAGATTGAGGATAATCCAATCCAACAGGTTCATCCGACAAAGGGTTCTTTTGGCTCACATCTAATCCATGCCGCTATTAAAGGAAATTCAATACCAGGTGAGTTTGCAACCAGGCAAGCCTGTTCGGAAAATACTCAAAACAACTTCTTCTTTAGATTTCCAGAGGGCAATCTTCCACCTTCAACAATTCATATTACCTCAATTGAACAACTCCCTCAAACAGTGATAGAGAAATTTGTAGGGTTAAAGAAAGATGTCCCTCAACTTATAGTTACGGAAATAATAGACCATCCTAATCCCCTGTTTGGAAATCCAAAACCAATGTTTTCTATGCCGGATGTTAATTTAAAAACAATTGATAAAAATCCTGTAATGAAAGAAATGGAAGAGAGGATTAAGGTAAAAGTACAACCTGAATCAGTGAAAGGTAATTTTGAGGTCGAGGCAGGAGTGCCCAAGGGACAACCAGTTATGGAGTGCGGTAGCTTGCTACCGCTTTTCGAGGTAGGAATATCTAAAGGACAACCTGTGGGTGTGAAGGGAAATCCCGAGGCTGAGATTGGACAGCCGGTGGCAGTAGTTGGCAATCCTAAAATAGAGGTAAGCGAGTTAAAGGGGCAACCTGCGGCAATAGAGGGAAATCCCGAGGCGGAGATTGGACAGCCGGTGGCAATAGAGGGAAATCCCGAGGCTGAGATTGGACAGCCTGTGGCAATAGTCGGCAATCCTAAAATAGAGGTAATCGAGTTAAAGGGGCAACCTGTGGCAATAGAGGGAAATCCCGAGGCTGAGATTGGACAGCCTGTGGCAGTAGTTGGCAATCCTGAGATAGAGGTAAGCGAGTTAAAGGGGCAACCTGCGGCAATAGAGGGAAATCCCGAGGCTGAGATTGGACAGCCGGTGGCAGTAGTTGGCAATCCTGAGATAGAGGTAAGCGAGTTAAAGGGGCAACCTGCGGCAATAAAGGGAAATCCCGAGGCGGAGATTGGACAGCCTGTGGCAGTAGTTGGCAATCCTAAAATAGAGGTAAGCGAGTTAAAGGGGCAACCTGCGGCAATAGAGGGAAATCCCGAGGCTGAGATTGGACAGCCTGTGGCAATAGTCGGCAATCCTAAAATAGAGGTAAGCGAGTTAAAGGGGCAACCTGCGGCAATAGAGGGAAATCCCGAGGCGGAGATTGGACAGCCGGTGGCAATAGTTGGCAATCCTAAAATAGAGGTAAGCGAGTTAAAGGGGCAACCTGCGGCAATAAAGGGAAATCCCGAGGCTGAGATTGGACAGCCGGTGGCAATAGTTGGCAATCCTAAAATAGAGGTAAGCGAGTTAAAGGGGCAACCTGCGGCAATAGAGGGAAATCCCGAGGCGGAGATTGGACAGCCTGTGGCAATAGTTGGCAATCCTAAAATAGAGGTAAGTGAGTTAAAGGGGCAACCTGCGGCAATAAAGGGAAATCCCGAGGCGGAGATTGGACAGCCTGTGGCAATAGTTGGCAATCCTAAAATAGAGGTAGTCGAGTTAAAGGGGCAACCTGCGGCAATAGAGGGAAATCCCGAGGCTGAGATTGGACAGCCGGTGGCAATAGTTGGCAATCCTAAAATAGAGGTAAGCGAGTTAAAGGGGCAACCTGCGGCAATAGAGGGAAATCCCGAGGCGGAG
>JBDRHR010000233.1:0-16344 GCA_043816605.1 Nitrospirota bacterium | reverse complement strand
ATAAGGAAACATAAGGTGTCGCCTTAATTCCTTTATCGGCATTTTTATAAAAATCTTCACTTTCTTTTCTTTTCTCTTTTTATTCTTCCACCTCTTTATACCTTATTTATCATTCACTTACTGAAGATGGGGAATTTCTGGTAGATGTCATATATCTTACAACCTATCACCGATTACCGATTACCTACTACCTGAACGATTACCTAAATTCTCACCGTAATTCCTTTAGAGTGTAAATATTGTTTTAATTGTGAGATTGACAATTCACGATAATGAAAAAGAGAGGCGGCTAATGCCGCATCTGCCCCACCTAAGGTTAATACCTCAAAGAAATGCTCTAATTTACCTGCTCCACCTGAGGCGATAATAGGGATATTAACTAAATCTGCCATAGATTTAATCAACTCAAGGTCATAACCATTTTTAGTGCCATCACAATCCATGCTTGTTAATAAAATTTCTCCTGCACCTAATTCTTCTACTTTTTTTGCCCATTGGAGTGCGTCAAGATCTGTTGGAGTACGTCCACCGTTAATATACACCTTCCAGAACTCCTGTGCCTGATAGCCAATAATAATATCCCTCATCCCCTCGGTTTTAAATCCAGATTTAGTATAGTGTTTTTTAGCATCAATAGCTACGACGATACACTGGCTACCGAATCGTTGAGCCGCTTCCTTGACAAATGCAGGTCTATTTATTGCGGCGGTATTGATAGAAATTCTATCCGCCCCAGCTCGAAGTAATTGCTCAATATCCTCTAAAGTCCTTATTCCACCACCTACGGTTAATGGCATAAAGGCAACTTCTGCGGTTCTTTTTACCACATCAATCATAATATTGCGGTCTTCATGTGAGGCAGTAATATCTAAAAAAACCAATTCATCTGCACCCTCCTTATCGTATAAACAAGCCGCCTCTACCGGGTCTCCTGCATCACGAATATTAACAAAATTTACACCCTTAACTACCCTACCCTTATCTACATCAAGACAGGGAATAATTCTTTTGGCTAACATAATTTTCCCTCAATTATTAATTAACAATTATTAATTAACAATTAAAAATTGATAATTGTTAATTGATAATTGATAATTTCCTGCCCTCTGTAACATATCCAATTAATTTATAAACCAACGATGCGGCTAAGCATGAAGCCGCACAATGAGCATCACTCGGGGCTAATTCAACTACATCAAACCCAACTATCTTTTTTTGCTTACTTATTTTAGATAAAAATTCAAGGACTAAATACCAATCTAATCCCCCATGCTCTGGGGTGCCCACGGCAGGCATAATAGCTGGGTCGAATACATCTAAATCTATAGTAATATAAACCTCATCCCCTAAATTAGAGATTACCTCATCAATCCATGATTGCTGATTGATTATCCGCCGGGCATAAAATGGGTTCAGGTTATTTTCTTTAATAAACTCCGCTTCCTCCCGGCTCATACTACGAATTCCTACCTGAGTAATTGGACATAACTCATATATCCTTCGCATAACAGCGGCATGGTTATATTTACTACCAAGATACTCATCTCGTAAATCTGCATGAGCATCCAACTGTAAGACAGACAGGGAGTTATACTTTTCCTTCAATCCTCGCACCATCCCTAAACTTAAGGAATGTTCCCCACCTAACATTACCGGGAATTTATCCAATTGAACTAATTCCCGACATACCTCATAAACCCGTTCAACCATTGCCTCAGGACCAGATAGAACCGGCTCAAGTTCACCAAGTGTATGAATGCCTACTTCTTTATAAATCTCTTTTTCAAGTTCAATATCGTATAATTCACAATTACGGGAGGCAAAGATTATTGCATGAGGACCTTCGCGGGTTCCGGCTTTAAATGAGGTAGTAGAATCATAAGGGACAGGAATGACAACTATTTCTGATGTCTCAAATTCTGAGTTCTGGATTGGTAAACTTCCAAAATTGAATGGTAAGAAAAATTCTTTATTCATAACGGTATTTAATAGCCTCAATTACAGAATATCGCTCTAAATTAAGAGGATTAACTTTAATTAAAAATTAAAAATTATGAATTATGAATTGAAAATCATTTTCCAACTCCTCCATTTTTAATTTTTAATTCATATAATTGATATTATACCTTATCCTAAATCAATTTGTCAACTAAAATTTTTTGAGTTGTGTAATCGGTTAGTTATCAGGGGGTTATTTTTTGACTGGGTAAGAAAAACAACTCCCTAACCCCATTTATTAAGGGGGAATATGGCACAACCCAGTTTTATTCCCCCTTAAAAAAGAGGGTTAAGGGGTTGTTTCCTCCCTATAACTGAAGGATTACCGAGTTGTGTAATGAACATAGTTCGCTTCTATTATCCCTATGGCGTACTCATAAATATTTACTTACTTGGTCATAAATTTGGCGAGATAGTCCGAATTGGTCTGATTTAGCCATTAGTTTGGCATATTCGTCGAATAACATATCTTCAAAGATATTTTCTGCAGAACCACCATGAAAAAGAGAGCCTTTAGGGACAGAGGTACGCATCTCTTTTAATAATTGATTGATAAAGATAGCCTCTACTTCATAACTTACTTCTTTTAATCTTGCTTTAATCTTTTCTTTATCCTCGGCATTTTTAAGGACACCTGCAAAATCATTGGATTGAGTAGTTTTATTAATGAATTTACCGTTAATGAGATTATTAATCTCTATTGGTAGAACAGTTGGCATTTTTATACTCCTTACATAATAATAATTTCTGCATGTAGTGCTCCAGCGGATTTAATCGCCTGAAGTATGGCTATTAAATCCTCAGGAGTAGCACCTATTGCGTTTAATGCCGCGACAATATCATTTATACTTACCCCTGGTGAAAGGACTACTACTCTTTCTTCTTTAACTTCTTTAGTCCCTTTAGTTTCTTTAGTTTCAACCGTCCCTTTTACAACAAGACTTATATCTCCGTGGGAAATAGCTACTTGTGAAATGCGAATATCTTTACCCATAACTATGGTTCCTGTGCGTTCATTTATAATCACCTTTGCCGCAACATCAGGGATTAAAGTTAAACCTTCTAACTCGGCTATAAATTCAACGATATTTTCCTTATAATTTGCGGGTATTTTTATTAAGATTAAGGATGGATCTTGAGCCTTAGCCGTAGTGGGAGCAAATTTTGCATTAATCGCTGTGGCTATTCTAAAGGCAGTAGTAAAATCAGCCTCATTAAGGACTAAAGAGATAGCATCTTCCTTCACAATAGGACAAGTAACTTCTTTTTCAATAATCGCTCCTTGTGAAATTTGAGCTACGGTTAAATGTCCCTTACCACGCATCTTGCCACCCATAGAAATAGGTCCTTGTGCCAGGGCATAGACCTCATTATCCGCACCTGATAATGGCGTTTGAAGTAAGACACCACCCTCTAAACTATTGGCATCACCTAATGTTGCTACCACTATATCTATTTTATCCCCTCCCCTGGCAAATGAAGGTAATTGAGCAGTCACAATTACTGCGGCAACATTCCCTATTTTCATTTTCTCCTTCTCAACTGAAATCCCCAAACGGGTCAGCATATTAACAATTGATTGTGCCGTAAAAAAAGTCCCTTTAGCATCTCCTGTCCCATCTAATCCTACGACTAATCCATAACCCATTAATTGATTAGGTCGAACGCCTTCTATCCGGCATAAATCCTTTACTCTAACCTCTGTCTCCTGAGCAAAGACAACAAAGCCTATAGAAACAATTAAAAAGATAATAAATCTCCGCAGCAAAATCATTTGTCTGAATCCTCCTAAATCAGGAGAGAATGAAGGATGGAGTATGGAGGATGAAGGCAAACATTCTCCATCCTCCATCCTCCATTCTCCATCCTCCATTCTCTTTTGACTGAACGCTTCCTAAAATAGTATATTCGCTATTCTTGTAAATACTCTGGTAATAATCCCTGGTCTTTCCTTGTCTGAAAGGCTGGTTGAACCTTTATATTTAATTGAGGCATCTAAGATATAGGTAGAAAGTATAGAATTATCCGCCTCAATATCCTCTGGTCTAATTATCCCTGAGACCGTTAATAATTGTTCTTCATTATTAAGAAGTAATTTTTTACTTCCTTCAATAGCTAAATTGCCATTAGGTAAAATTCTGACTACTTGAGCGGCAACATTTGCCTTTAGAATGCCGGAGCGTGATGTATCGGCATCACCTTTATAGTTACTATTTCCTTTAGCTCCCAAGGAAGGGATAAAATCCAATAGATTTTTTTTGCCTTGTTCAACTACGGTAGGTCCTCCACTAATTGCGGCATCCTTAGATTTGTTAGTCGAGCTTTTTTGCATAGCTTGAGCCGACTCAAGCACAAGGACAGTAATTATATCCCCTGCCTTTTTAGCTTTATGGTCAGTGAATAAACTCTCTTTGCTCCCTTTTGCCCAGAGTGATTCCGCCTCAATTTCATAAGTCTTAATCCATGAAAAAACAACAATAGCCAGAATAAGAATTACATAAAATTTATCCTTCTTTTTCATTTTAAAAACCTCCTTGTATTTAATTAAGAATTAAAAATTATGAATTAAAAATTATGAATTATTTTTCTTTTCATCCCTCAATTTTTAATTTTTAATTCATAATTTTTAATTCTTACTTCACCACTACCGTTTCACTATCCTCAACAATACCGGTAATTATCTTTTTAGAACCCCTGTTTTCTACTCGAATTTTATCCCCTAATCCTCCATCTTCTTTTGCCACTCCTTTTGCACCTACTATCAAAAATTCACCCTCCATTTTAATAGTAACTATATCCCCTCGTTTAATTAAAGGAGGGATTTCTATTAAATCATAAGTCAATATTCTTTCTTTCAACACAGAGGTTTTTAATCTCTTACCAATTACCTCCTCTAATGGAACTGGATTAATACAGGTTACTTCTCTTTCCTCAAACCTCAAATCTAAAGGGGAAAGAACATGATATCGGTCTAAAGGTTTAACTGCTATAAGGACATTTGCAAATCGATGAATCTCAAATCCAATCCTGACTGTCCTATACCTTATCCCATCTACCTTTATATCTACCGGTAGATATACCTGTCTTTTTAGATTCCGGCTATCTATCACCCCGAACTCAAATTCTATCTTCCCAACAGGTAAAATAATATTTTCCTTAGAGGCTTGCCTCGTAATATCTATCGGTTTTATTTCTAATCGTTGGTTAATTTTAATAGCCTCTAAAAGGAGGCTTGCCTCGTAATAGTTCTTAGCTATATTTGTGAGTTCTTCCATATCCAACTTTTGGGAAGAGGTTATGACTTCAACCCCTTTAGCACCAGTGAGTTTAAAATCCCCTTCTACCAGGTGCACCTGTTTAATCTTTGCCTGCAAAATCTTTAACCGCACATAATCCTGAGTAATATGTCTTTCTCTGCCCGGTAGGGGTGATTTACCAATATAAACCTTATCTAACAAAGAATCACTCAAATTAGCAATATCTTTAAGAAATATCTCACTTGCACGGACACAGACACTTTCTTTTAGCTCGATAGTCGTTAAGGCAAGTATTTTACTATCCGAGAGGCACACAAATAGCCCACCCCAAAGAATTACCTTCAATAGTCTAATAATCATCTTCATTCCCCATTTCCTTATTTCCCATGTAAGGTTTCAATAATCAGGTATCAGCCTTCAGCTCTAATCATCGCCCTTCGACACCCTTCGACAAGCTCAGGGTGACAGTGTTGTCATGGTGAGACAGTGTTGTCATGGTGAGCCTGTCGAACCATAACACCTGATAACTGAATGCTTACTTTCCCATTTACTTCTTACTATAATTTCTTCCTACAGCCTAACAGCCTACAGCCTAAACAACCTATCTCTTCAATGTACTAACAATTCCTAACATAGCATCCCCTGTTTGAATAGCCTTTGAATTAAGTTCATAAGCCCGTTGAGCGATAATCATATTAACCATCTCATCAACTATATTCACATTTGATAATTCTAAGAACATCTGATTAATTCCGCCAATTCCTTCCATACCTGGGGTACCGGTAATAGGGTCCCCACTTGAGGCACTTTCCTTAAATATATTCTTACCCATAGGGACAAGTCCAGCAGGATTGGCAAATTTAACTAATTCAATCTTACCTACCTCTTGAGGTGTTTTCACATCATTACCCACAATAACTGTTACTGTTCCATCTTCAGTAATAGTAAGTTGGCTAAAATCTGCCGGAAGAACTATTTCAGGTTGTAAAATATATCCATTAGATGTAACAAATTTGCCCTCCTTGTCCGGTTTAAAGGAGCCATCCCGGGTATAACCTGTTGACCCATCAGGCAAAAGTACTTGAAAGAATCCATCGCCATCTATAGCCATATCAAATGGATTCTGAGTCTCTTGCATATTCCCTAATGAATGAATCTTTTGAGTACCCGCAATAGCGACTCCGTGTCCTACATGGATACCAGTAGGGAGTACACTACCAGTAGCTACAGGTGTCCCTGGTGATTGTAGTATTTCATAGATTAAATCCTCAAAGTCTGCGCGTGACTTTTTAAATCCAGCCGTATTGACATTAGCAATATTATTGGCAATCGTATCCAGATTAAATTGCTGACCGGTCATACCGGTTGCCGCAGTCCATAATGAACGCATCATTTTAAAGCACCCCCTTAAATTAAAATTAAAAATTAAATATCAAAATGTAAAATGTTCCTCTGCCGGGTTACTTTGTTAGTTTGCAAGTATTTTTGCATTGTCATTTTAATATTTACATTTTAATGTTTACATTTTTTATCCTACCCTTCCCACCTCTGTTACTGCTGTCTTCAGGGTATCATCAAAAGCTGTTACAGTCCGTTGGTTAATTTCATAGATTCGTTGCACCTCAATCATCTTTACCATCTCTTCTATCGGATTGACATTTGATTTCTCAAGATAGCCTTGTAGAATTTTAGGTTGAGTTAGAATCTCCGGCTCACCTGCGTATTCAGTCGCTTCAAACAGGCTATTTCCTACTTTTTGCAAGCCTCGTTTATCTTTAAAATTAACTATCTTCAGTAAATCTATCTCTTGAGGGGATTTCCAATCCGCAGATTCTGACCCCAACACCATGCCATTTTCAGCAACTGTGAAGTTTTTTTGGGCTATTTGAATATACCCTTTTGAGCCCATAACCTTATATCCATCTTGAGTTACCAAATATCCTTGTGCATCAAGGGTAAATGTGCCGTTACGGGTATAAAAAATCTTATTTTGTGGTCCTTCAACGGTAAAAAAACCATTTCCTGATATTGCCAGGTCAAATTTATTATCGGTTTTTTGTATAGGTCCTTGTGAATATAAAGTAGCTATTTCACTTATTCCTACCCCTGTCCCTAATTGCCCAACTTCCGGTCTTTTATCTATTGGTCCTTTAGGGGTAATAGTATAATTATCATTAAGACGATGAATCAAGATTTGGTCAAAGGGCATAAATATTGTCTCATCTTTTTTATAACCTGCGGTATCGATATTAGCCATGTTATTTGCCACAACATCCAAATCTGTCCATTGGGCTAACATCCCCATTGTGCCGGTGTATAATCCTCTAATCATAGTTTTCTCCTTCTGATAATATTTCTTTAGAATGTATTCGTTTAATTTGTGCCCCTAATTTAGTTAATTTTTCTTCCATATATTCATAGCCTCTATCTAAGTGATGAATACCGGATACCTGTGTTTCTCCTTTAGCAGCCAAACCGGCTAAAATCAAGGCAGCACTTGCCCTTAAATCTGTGGCATTAACTTCTGTCCCACTTAAGGATTTTACCCCCCGCACTATTGCCGTATGATTATCCACCTTAATATCTGCTCCCATACGGCATAATTCACCCACATGCATAAACCTATTCTCAAATATAGATTCTATAATAACACTCATACCTTCTATCAAACACATTAACGCCATGAATTGTGCCTGAATGTCCGTTGGGAATCCAGGGTAAGGCATCGTCCTTATATTCACCGGCGAAAGCTCTTTTTTTACATGCACACGCATTTGAGAATCTTTCTTTTCAAATATTACCCCAGCCTCTTCTAATTTAGTCACAACCGTATGCAAATGGTCAAATTCAGCCCCTTCAATGAGTATATCTCCTTTAGTTATCGCGGCGGCTATAATATATGTTCCTGTCTCTATTCTATCTGGAATAATTCTATAAGTAGTACTTTTCAATTCCTTTACTCCTATAATTTTTATTATATCCGAGCCAGCTCCTGAAATTTCTGCACCTGCTTTATTTAAAAAATCAGCTAAGGCAATAATCTCCGGTTCTTTTGCGGCATTATCAATGATTGTTTCTCCTATAGCCGCGCATGCCGCCATCATCAAATTCTCAGTAGCACCCACTGATGGAAAATCAAGATAAATTTCAGCCCCTTTTAATCTCTTGGCTGATAATTTTACATATCCTTTCTCTAAAGCTATATTAGCACCTAATTTACTTAATCCGTCTAAATGGATATTAATCGGTCTTGAGCCGATATTACATCCACCCGGCAAAGGAACATACGCCTTGCCAAATCTCGCTAATAGAGCCCCCATAACTACTGCTGATGCCCGCATCCTGCGAACCTGCTCATAAGGGGCTTCATATTTATTTAAATCAGCTGTATTTACTGTTACCTCTTCTACTCCTATTTCAGAATTAGCTCCTAATTCATTTAACACTTCAAACATTGTTTGAATATCAAGGAGAGAAGGTAAATTTGTTAATGTAATTTTTTCAGGGATAAGTATCGTTGCGGCTAAAATAGGTAGAGCGGCGTTTTTCGCCCCTGAAATCTTTACCTTGCCTGTAAGTCTCCTACCCCCTTTGATGATAATCTTTCCTAATTCCATTCTACTATAATAATCGGTAAATAGAGGGAATTTCTTTAATTATTTTCTGCATTTAGGAAGAAACACATTCCCACTTTTAAAAATAATTTATTGAAAGGAAAAATAATACCAAAATGAGTTTTCAAGCTTTGATTTAATGTTGTTTTAGAACCAGTAGAAGAAAGAAGAAGGTGGTTATCCTGAAGTTCTTTGTAAAAAATTAGAAGTAGCATTATGAGTAGAGTTTTCTTAGGTAAATTGGTTACTTAAAAAGATTTATTAGACAACTGTAACGATGGCTGATGTTGGGCATTTGGGAAGGCATTTATAATCTATACAGGTAATACATTTAGCGTGGTCAATTATGGCAAGTGAGTTTTCTAATTTAATTGCCTCATACGGGCATTCTTTGGCACAAATTCCACAACCAATACAGCCAACACTACAAATCTTTTTTACCACCGGTCCTTTATCTAATGATTTGCATCTAACCTTAACCTTTGCCGTCTCTGGAATTAATTCAATTATTCCTTTTGGGCAAGCCCGAACACATTGCCCACATCCTGAACAAAGTTCGGTATTCACCACAGGTAACTCTCGCTCAGACATAGAAATTGCCTCAAATTTACATGCCAAAAGACAATTACCCATCCCCAGACAGGCATATTGGCAAGTCTTATTTCCACCAAATAACAAATTAGCCGCCTCACAATCAGGTATTCCGTCATAAATAAAGGCTTTTTCAGGCATTCCGTAACAAAGGATATGTGCCTTTACTCCTTCTATTTCCTTTACCTCTTTACCGGTAATGCAGGCAACTAACTTTGCTACTTCTGTTTTTCCTGGAATACAAAGGTTAGGAGAAACATCCTGCTGAATTACCACTGCCTCGGCATAAGCGGCACAACCTGCAAAACCACAGGCACCACACTGACCTTTGGGTAAAACATCCTCTACTTCATGAATCCGTGGGTCAAGTTCTATACCAAATTTAAGCTCAGCATAGGCTAATCCTAATCCAAAGATAAGTCCTATACAGGTCAGGGTTAAAATAATATTGATAATAATAATCGCCTGATAGTCCATCTATATTCCTCCAGCTAATGGTTTAACAATTCCATTAAAGCCCATAAAGGCTAAGCATAACAGCCCGGCGACAATAAATGCAATCCCAAAACCCTGTAAAGACTTAGGGATAGGCGCTAATTCTAATTTCTCACGAATACTTGACATCAAGATTAATGCCAGGGCAAATCCTACCCCAGAACCTAAGGCATTAACAACACTCTGAATAAGATTAAAGTGATTTTCTACATTTATCAAGGGAATAGATAAAACAATACAATTAGTGGCAATCAACAACAAGTAAATTCCCCACATCTTGTAATGACCAGGCAGATGTTTTTTAACAACCATCTCTACCAACTGCACAAAAGCGGCAATGACTATAACAAAAACTATAATCCGCAAAAATTCAATCTGTAACGGCACAAGGATAAAATCATATATTGCCCAACCGAGTATAGAGCTCATAATCATTACAAAAATCACCACCGCACCCATTGAGATGGAAATATCCATCCGTTTTGAGATACCAAAAAATATGCACAGTCCTAAAAATTTTGTCAGGACAAAGTTATTAATCAAGGCGGTAGAGATAAAAATAGTAACGAGTTCTGCCACGGTTATCCTCCTTTGAAGAGTTATAAAGTTATAAAGTTAAAAGTTAAAAGTTATAAAGTTATAAAGTTAAAAGTTATAAAGTTATAAAGTTATAAAGTTAAAAGTTATAAAGTTAAAAGTTATAAAGTTATAAAGTTAAAAGTTATAAAGTTGAAAGTTATAAAGTTGAAAGTTCAAAGACAACTTATTTGTGATCTATCTTTTTATCTTTTAACTTTATAACTTTATAACTTTATAACTTTTAACTTTATAACTTTATAACTTTATAACTTTATAACTTTTTTCCTTGGTGAACCTTCTTTCGTACCAGTTAAAAAACCCCATAAGTAAGCCGACTAATAAAAATGCGCCCGGGGAAAAAAGCATTATCAATACCGGTCTAAAGTTAGGACCCATAATGTTATACCCAAAAATAGAGCCATTGCCAAATAATTCACGAATAATTCCAATCAAGACCATAGCTAATGTAAATCCTAATCCCATGCCTAAACCATCCATTAGTGATTTTTTTACGGTATTTTTCGAGGCAAAGACCTCAGCTCGGGCTAAGATAATAGCAAAAACAACCATTAAAGCGATAAACATTCCTAATGATTTATGTAAGGTAGGGATATAGGCATGTAAAAAAGCCTCAACCATAGTTACTAAGGCGGCAATAACCGTCAGGTAAGCCGGCACCCTGATTTTGGGATGAATAAGATTTCTGGCTGAAGAGATGATGACATTTGATGAGGTAATCACAAATAAAAGGCATAAACCCATGCCTAAGCCGTTAAATGCGGTATTTGACACCGCTAATGACGGGCATAAGGCTAAGGCTAACCTGAATATCGGATTTTCCTTAAATATACCATTTAAAAATATCTTAAGCACCTAAAACCTCCTCTCTTTTACCACGAATTACACGAATGAAATGAATTAACACGAATAAAATTAAGATTTTTTTTCTTTCCTTAAAACAATCTTCTCCAATTCCTCTAATCCTTCTCTTACCGCCTCGGTTACGGCTTTAGAGGAAATAGTCGCCCCGGTAATTGCCTGAATTTTATCCGCAGTTGGGGTTTTCACCACCTCTAAGTTTTCCACTCCTTTATTTTTGTATTGATTACGGAATTTTTCACCTTCAACCTTATTTCCCAGACCAGGGGTTTCTTTATTGCTTAACACATTTATTTTTACAATCTTAAATTCCTTATTCACCCCAGCCATTACCCAGAATCCACCGCTATATCCTTCAGCCATGCAAGAAATAACATAACCCACAGTTTCACCTTTTGAATTTAATCCTTCAAAAAAACCTTGTTTAAATTCTTTAAATTCGCAGGCTTTGGGCAAAACTGATAGTCGAGCCTTTAATTTAGCCTCTTTTTCTACCTCCTCAATCTTAGAGGCGGTAATAAAATTAGTTGCGGCTAAAATAGTCCCTCCAACTACACAGGCGAGCATTAAATTAATCCCAATTTTAATCATATCCTTTATCATTGTCTTAATCACTCCCAAACAGTTTTGGTTTAATGGACAACCCCCTGTAAGCGTTCAACCAGTTAAAGACTTTGAAGTGTAAATAACTGTAAACTGTAAAATGGATAATGAAAAATTTAAAATTAGAGCATCTTGCATAAGACACTTACCTTCTTTTAACATTCTCATTTTGCATTTTACATTTTACAGTATCCATTTTACAGTTTTTACCACCTATTTTGTAGTAACCTGAATGGTTACAACCCCCTAACCCCCTTTATTAAGGGGGAAGTTTGTTCCATACGGTTTTGGTTTAATGTATCTATCAATTAACGGCGTCAAGGTATTCATCAAAAGGATAGCATAGCACACACCTTCCGGGTAACCCGCTTTGGCACGAATAAGCACCACCAAAGCCCCAATCCCAGCACCAAATATTAACTGCCCTGTTTTAGTTACAGGTGAAGTAACCATATCCGTGGCAATGAAGAATGCACCCAGGATACAACCACCGGATAAAATGGCAAATAATGGGTCTCCACCGGTTATCAAGTTTAGTAAAGCAACCGTTCCCAAGAAACTAATCGGGGTATGCCAGGAGATATAACCCTTGTAAAATAAATAAATTGCGCCCAGGAGTAAAAGGACGCAGGAAGTCTCTCCCAAAGAGCCACTGACATTGCCGATAAAGAGGTCGGTGTACATAGTAACTCTATTTCCGAAAAACTCCACAACCTTCTCAAATCCCTCCTCTTTTAAAATACCAAGTGGGGAGGCACCTGTAACACCATCCAGCGGTGAGGTCCATGTGGTCATCTCAACCGGCCAGGAGATTAATAAAAATGCTCGACCAATCATCGCCGGATTAAATACATTCCAACCTAAGCCGCCAAAGCATTGTTTAGCAATAGCAATGGCTACAAAAGAGCCTACCGCAGGTAACCAAAGCGGTACTGACGGTGGAATGCTAAAAGCCAGTAAAATACCGCATGTTACGGCACTACCATCGGAAACAGTTACTGCTCTTTTAAGAATGAATTTCTGGATAACTGCCTCAGTGATAACCGCACTTACTACTGAGGATAAAATCACCCACAATGCGAAGAATCCAAAGAAATATACCGCCGCAACTAAAGCAGGTAACAAGGCAAAATTTACCCCCCACATTATCCTCGGAACAGATTCAATATCTTTAATATGTGCAGATGTTGATACGACTAATTTATCCATATTTTCTCCGTATATCGTCAAAATTCGGTATCCGTTATTCCGGACTACGCTAACCGGTAATCGGTCAGTTATCAATGGGGAAAAAGGGATCCAGGATTCGAGGGTTTGTTTTCCCTTATTCCACTTGCCCCCTCAACCCCTTGAATCCTTTTGATAAATTTTTTTATATTTCCACCAATGACTAACCCATCAAGGATTTAATTGACTATATTATAGCCTTTTCTTTAAATTGCGTCAAGAATTATTTTCATAGAAGCATTGTAGGTAGTAGAAAACTATCTTCCCTACCTACTACCTACTTCCTACTGGGCTACTTAATCAAAATCCGTGCATCCACCACCTTCGCACCCTTCCCTTCCTCAAAAACCAATAAAGGATTGATGTCTAATTCCTCTATCTCATCAAAATCGGTGACTAACTGAGATAACCTTTCCAGGCATTCTGCAATAGCCTCAATATCCGACGGTTTTTCACCTCTAAACCCTTCTAATATTTTATATGCCCGAATTTCTTCGAGCATACGATAGGCAGATAACTCACGGATGGGGGCAAGCCGAAAGGTTACATCCTTTAATACCTCAACATAAATCCCACCTAATCCAAACATAAGTAAATTACCAAAGAGTGGGGCTTTATGCATACCAATGATGATTTCCTTGCCTTTATTTGCCATTTTCTGGACAAAAACGCCAAGGATATTTGCTTGTGGTTTAGCCAAATTCACACCCTGTAAAAGCTCATTAGAAGCATTCCTTAATTCTACCTCATTTTTAATATTTAATTTCACCCCACCCACATCAACTTTATGAATAATATCCGGGGAAATTATCTTTAAAGCTACAGGATAACCGATTTCTTCAGCAGATTGCAGACATTCTTGTTCGTTTTTTGCTACCCGTGAATCTATCATCGGAAATCCATAAGCCTTTAGAATTCCATGAGACTGTGGTTCCGGCAAAAACTCCCTCTTTTCTTTCTTTGCCGTGGCAAGTATTTCCTCTACCTTTGCTTTATCAACATCCGTAAATATCCGCACTTGTGTTCGGGGTCGTGTCAACCATTGAGAGTATTCAGCCATCTTTGCCATAGCCCTTGCCGCTGATTCGGGGAATTTATAGTGCGGAATATGCCGTTCATCAAGAATTTTCAAGGCATCAGAGATGTCAATTACCCCCATATAGCAAACCATAACAGGTATTTGATATTTAGCGACAACATCACTAATGACCAAACTAATATCCTTGATAGAGGTCATTGCCTGAAGGGTAGATATGATAATGACCCCATGGACATTCGCATCCTCTAATACAGCATTCAAGGCAACTCTATAGCGGTCTTCTCCGGCATCTCCAATGATATCTACAGGATTATTTATGTTTGCGGTTGCTGGAAGTCCGTTTTCCAAAATCTGGGTAGTTTTTTTATCAAATGAGGCTAATTGTAAACCATATCTAATGCAAGCGTCAGTAGCCATTATTCCAGGACCGCCGGCATTAGTAACTATGGCAATTTTATTGCCTTTTGGTAGGGGTTGATTGGCAAATGCCCTGGCATAATCAAATAGCTCCTCAAATGTCTCAACTCGTAAAACACCACATTGGTGAAACAGGGAATCATAAGCCTCATCAGAGCTGGCTAAAGCACCTGTGTGCGAAGAGGCCGCCTTTGCCCCTTCCATAGTTCGTCCTGATTTTATGGCTAAAATCGGTTTTTTCTTAGGAATATCACCGGTTATCTCCCTTGCTAATTCTATGAATCTTTTTGGTTCAGTTAAATCCTCAAGATAGAGTAAAATCACATCGGTAAGAGGGTCATCTTTGATTATCTCCAGAATATCGTTTTCGTTGATGTCAGCTTTGTTGCCCACAGAGACAAATTTTGAAAGCCCGATATTATTTTCATAGGCATACTCAAGTGCCGCGACACCCAAAGCCCCTGATTGAGAGATAAAGGCGATATTTCCTGCCCTGGGCATACTGGCGGCAAAGGTAGCATTTAACCGCATCTCTGAATCGGTATTGATTACCCCAAGACAATTTGGACCAACAAGGGAGATAGAATATTTTTTCGCAATTTCGACTACGGTTTTCTCAAGTTCTGCACCTTTTTCACCACATTCCTCCATAACTTGAGCAACCGCTACCGCCGGCACGATAACTACGGCTAAATCCACTTCCCCGGGTATGTCCCAAACCGAATGATACGCCCGCACACCTAAAATGCCCCTTGCCTTAGGATTTACCGGATAGACAATGCCCGTATATCCAGAAAACAACATATTGGTAAATATACTCCTGCCGACCGTATTTTCACGGGTAGAGGCACCTATGACCGCTACAGTCCGGGGTGAAAATATAAATTTGGCATTTTCTTGTTCATCATTTTTCATGCTTGACTCCCTTACTTTTCATATCCTGTCATATCCTGCCGGCGGCTTTTGCAAGTCTAATAAATTTTTCCAACAATCTCTTATAGATAATGGACATCATATCCATATTCGCTCGTAATGGGTTAGTGAATGGTGGGAGAAAAGGGGTCCAGGATTCGAGGGTTCAAGGGTCCGAGTGTTTGTTTTCCCTTATTCCACTTGACCCCTCGACCCCTTGAATCCTTGAACCATGGATCCCTTTTATCAACTTTTCCACCATTCACTAACCCATTACTATTCGCTCCTATGTATAACTACTGGATATTTCATAATAACTATCTCTGTTCTCTATTCTTTTTAAGACTTCTGCAAAATCAAGAAATCGTTAATTTGAATAGGTGATTAACACATATTAAATATCAAAAATTAAATATTAAAATTACATATTAAAATGTAAAATTAAATCGTAATTCGTTGTCCATGCCTTGTTTAACGAATAGCAAACTTCCATTTTGATTTTTAATTTGTCATTTTGCATTTTAATATTTAATATTTAATTTTCACGCACTAAAATCTATTTTGCAGAACTCTATACTCTTTTTTTGTATTCTATATGGAAACCAGAAAATTTGTTGACATTTGACCCAAGCGTTACCACACAGTAAAAACAGATAATATAAATAGCCACAGATTCACAGATTGCCACAGATTGTAAGAAATATCTCTTTTTTTAGAAATTTTATATTATTAA
>JBDRHR010000232.1:0-4087 GCA_043816605.1 Nitrospirota bacterium | reverse complement strand
GGCTTTAGCGTATCTACGATAAATGGCTTTTAAATATTGCACTTTTGATCTCCTATCCATTGTGTAACCCCCTTCTTAGGGTTACATTCTTACATGATTTGACGAATATCGCCAGGGTTACATTTTAGATGATTTGATACGGTTTACTTGTATTTCCCCTTATAAATATGGTATATATAAAGTCCATATTTCAAGATTTAGGGAGATATCAAGCTAAATAACTGCCCACAAAATTCTATAATTTTCCCTAAAATCAGCCTTATTTTCTAGATTTATAGAGATTTTAACCAGTGGCGAAGCCATATTTTCTTTAATTTTTTTTGTCGGCTGTTTTTGTTTTAGACTGGAGCATAAGAAAAAGGCTACTTCTTTTTTCTTATGCTGTAAATAATAAATTTACCAGGAGGTGCTTATAGGTAGAAAATTTATAGCTTTAGCAGTTTTGATAAGTGTTGTGTTTGTAGGGAGAATTAAAAAGGAGGAGGATAAATGATTAACATAATAATCGTGGCTGTATCTATCTCAGTAATCAGTGCTTTGACCCTGTTTTTACTATCCCTGATGGTCAAGGTAAGGATTAACAATAGGATCAGGTTTGCTACTTGGTCATGCCCTAAGTGCGGTAAGACTACAAGGAAAGGGTTTTTTTGTAGAAAATGCTTGATGGCTGAGATAGAGATGTTGAGAGAACAAAATACAGTGTCCTCCATGTCATATTAAAAAGGGGGAAGAACAAAAAACAACAGGGTTAGACGCTGAAAGTAATTGACAAACAGCCCGTAGGTTATTAAAATAATCAGCTGGCTCGTCCTTACCGTTTACAATAAAAAGGGAACAGACCCGTTCGACTCCTTACAGCCGCTCAGGACACCCACCTTCCTTAGTCCACCCCAACCCCCAAAAATAAACCCAAGGCAATTATATTTTTTATTATTGGCCGGCGCCCCTTGATACTAGTAAATTTTCTTTGAAAATTGACTAGAGGACACTCGGCCCAAAAAACCCCGGCAGTTTCCCGCCGGGGCTCGTATTATCCCCATCTCGCCTATATATCGAGTAAATTCCTTCGTAAATTTACCCGAAGCTCGGTGGGGTAAAAAAAGCCCAACAATTTATAGATAGGGCTTTTTTTTGCTTCAAATTAACCCCCTCAGAGTGTAAAATAAGTAAAGGTGACCCCGTGTAGCCCTTCGACTTCGCTCAGGACAACGGGGCAAGCAGACCTGTACAAAATGAAAAATTAAAAATGAGGAAAGGATTCACCTTAATCGAACTAATCCTGGTCGTGGCTATAGTTGCTATTTTAGCCGGGGCCATGATTCCTTTTATTACTTCAGCAAAGGAAGAGGCAAGGATTGCCAGCATGCTTCAAATGGCTGATACACTTGCTTTAGCCTGTCGTCAATTTAATTCTGATACTGGACGCTGTCCCAGGGAGCAGACTACACCCAATGACCATCTTTGGGCAAACGTAAATTCTTATCCCGGCTGGGATGGGCCATACATACAAGAACCTTTGTTGAATTTAAGAAATCCTTACGGTGGATTTATTGACGTGTCGTCCACTATAAATCCGATCGGTAGTATTTGTAATATTGCGATTATTTTTCATGATGTTCCCCGTAATGTTACTCAGAAAGCCGATACAATGGTTGATATTGGCGTTGTCGGATACTGGGGTTCTACCGGTAAAATAGGTCATGAACCGATTGGTGCGCTGGAATTTATGGATGTCAGATATATTATCGGAAAAGCTACTAACTAAATAAAGGAGATCCCGTAGACCCTGGTCCCTTTAGGCCCTGGCCCCTTTAGAGGGGGGAGAGGGACGAGGCAAGCAAACACCTTTATTCTTCTTCAAAATAACCCCCTCAGAGTGTAGAATAAAGTAAATGAAGAAACACAAAACCTTCAACCCTAATCGAACTAATCCTGGTTGTGGCTATAGTTGCTGTTTTAGCCGGAGCTATGATACCCTTTATAACTTCAGCCAGACAGAAGGCAAGGGCGGCTAAATTTGTACAATTGGCAGACACACTAACAACTGCCTGTAGATTGCATGAATCTGACACAGGAAGATATGCTATAGAGCGTTCAGATGCACCACCTAATGTTTGGCCTTTGCGCGAACTTTCAGTAGCACGTCCTATAGGTATTAGGTTTGGTTGGGATGGTCCTTATATAGTTAAGGAGTTAACTAATGATGATGTGTATCTTACTAGTGCTTTTGGTTGGAGTGCTCTTTGGGTTTGGAATACTATGGGGCCTGGAGATTTTGATTTAGATGGTGATGGTGCAGTAGATAAAAATCAGTGGACATCAGGCAATAGCATACAGGCTTGGTGGTTTTCAGAATCTGAAGCTAAAGCTATTAATGATGTTGTAGATATTAATATTCCAGGTGATTGGAAAGTTACTGGTAAGGTTATATATGTTCCATCAGGTGCAGGGTTAGGTTGGGTAGGAGTCTATATGCTAGGAGGCTTGTAATAAAACCCCACCAACACACCCACCTTCCTTAGTCCACCCCAACCCCCAAAAATAAACCCAAGGCAATTATATTTTTTATTATTGGCCGGCGTCCCTTGATACTAGTAAATTTTCTTTGAAAATTGACTAGAGGACACTCGGCCCAAAAAACCCCGGCAGTTTCCCGCCGGGGCTCGTATTATCCCCATCTCGCCTATATATCGGGTAAATTCCTTCGTAAATTTACCCGAAGCTCGGTGGGGCAAAAAAATAAACTTTATGCTTGTATATCGGAGTTTATTTTTTTGCTTCAAAATAACCCTCCCAGAGTGTAAAATATAAGTTAATGAAGATATCCAAAACCTTCACCCTTATCGAGCTTATCCTGGTTGTAGCTATTGTTGCTATTTTAGCTGCAGCTATGATACCTCACATGCAAGGTGTTCAGGAAGATGCTAAAGTAGCTAAATTATTGCAATTAGCTGATACTTTAAAAGGTGCTTGCGAGCTGTACCATTCTGACACAGGAACTTATGCTATTGAGAGCTCACCAGCCCCTCCAACTAATGCACTTGCGCACGGTCTTGCTATGGATGATGGTAAGGCCGGATGGGATGGGCCATATATTGATCACCACATATCTTGGGATGATAGCCCCTATAATTTTGTAATTATTGTTGGTCTCCTTCAGCCTCCGATTCACTTTGATCTTGACGGCGATGGCACTGATGATAGAACCACAGGAAATAACTTGCAAATCAGGAGTGTTCCTGATAGCGCAGCTAAAAAAATTAACGATAAACTCGACTCTCATTTAGGTGATAGCGACTGGGAAAATACAGGAAGAGTTGAGCACATGGGAAGTAATATTGTTAATATTTATTTGATCGGCCGCGAATGAATTATCTAATCGGCGGCACATGATTATGAGAAAAGTTACATGAGCGAAAAAACCAAAACCTTCACCTTGATCGAACTTATCCTGGTAGTAGCTATAGTTGCTGTGTTAGCCGGGGCTATGATACCAATGATAACTTCAGTCCGGCAGGAAGCAAGGGCAGCTAAGTTTTTGCAATTTGTAGATACTATAAGAGACGCTTGCATAATGTATCACTCTGATACAGGAAGGTATCCTGGAGGTACTTGGCACAGTCTCTTGAGAAGAGATGGCTGGCCTGGCTGGGACGGCCCTTACATTGAAAGGCTTCCGACCGATGAAGATGCTTATGCCGGTACTACAACATGGATTTGGGGTATTCTGACTGATAATTTTGATTTTGATGGTGATGGTGCAACAGATAAATCTGATGGCTCACCTGGCAGCGCACTACTTTTGTCTCCTGTTCCAGAATCAGCTGCCCAGATTCTTAACGATCAAGCAGACAATAATGTTCTCGGCGATTGGAGAAGTACGGGCAGGGTTAATTATCATCCAGCAGGCGGGGGAGTTGGATGGGTAATGATTTACCTTATAGGCGGCGACTAAAAGGGGGACCCCGTAGAACGAGGCAAGCAGACCCCTTTTTCTAGGGAAGAGGCAAGAGTGTAGTTAAAATAAGTTAATACTGGTTAATATCGGTTACAATTGGTTGCTTATATATCAAAGGCAACCATTATT
>JBDRHR010000231.1:0-3321 GCA_043816605.1 Nitrospirota bacterium | reverse complement strand
TGGAATTTTTTGGTTAGCCTGTCAAGGGGATATAGTGTCCAAAATAAGATTTCAATAGTTACAGAATAGAGGATAAAAATACATAACTCCTTGATACCAAAAGGCTTATTAAAGAGAAAAGGGGATTTTCAGATGAAAGATCAAGGGTTAACATCTGTATTGACAACTGACGCACACTTTCAGCAAGCAGGTTTTCAGGCATTATTACAAGAAAGTGGTTAAGAAAATAGGGCACTGCAGTTCAGACTTGGGAAATATCCCTAATCCATAAGGAAATATCCGTTAAAAGTATTGCCGAAATATTGTAAAAACAATACGGCATTTAAGCAGTCTAATTATAAGTTAGGTTGCAGAGGATAAATAATGATTAAGTACAAAGATGTCCAGAAAACTGAACAAGAGATAGTCTCTATCAAATGCGATGTATGTGACAAAGTGTATGAATCAGGCGATATTGAAATACAGGAGTTTCATCACATTAATTTTTGCGGAGGCTACGGTTCTGTTTTCGGAGATGGTACGCAAGTAAATTGTGATATTTGTCAATATTGCCTACATAAAATGATAGGCGATTTCTGTAGGTGTAGGAATGGCACAACTTAACAATTCGTTGTGTCTAACCGCCAAGGGCGTTAGCTGAAGTCGGGCGTTAGATTCAGAGAAGGAAGAAATACTATGGGTTTGTCACTACATTATCGAGGTAGATTGGTTGATATCCAACAAATCAATATCATTTGCGAAGAATTGATTGATATTGCTACCACAATGAATTGGCCATGGGTTTCCCTGGATGAAGATTGGTCCAGACCAGCCAATGCAACAATGGTTACAACCGGGCAGGGCATACAGATTAAGGGATACCTTTCATTAAAAGGAGTAGCATTTACCGTAAATCCGAAGTGTGAGTCATTGCGTTTTTTCTTCGATTCAGAAGGCAACCTTCGTGACCCAATAAGTTTGACAATGATTCTGGAAGGGAATCTGAAACCAGAAGATGCGTGGGTTTCCGTAAAAACACAGTTCTCTTCTCCCGAGACACATATATGGATTATTGGTCTGCTGAAATATCTTAAAAAACGATACATACCTGACCTACAGGTTTTGGATGAAGGTGAATATTGGGAAACCGGTAACAGGGAAACCCTTAAAGAGAAAATGGACTTTATCGCTGGTAAAATTGATATGATTGCCAATGAACTATCATGTGCCAATGTTGGGGATATTTCTGGATGTTCAGATGATGAGATAGCCTCCATAATTGAGGAATTACTCGACAGAACACTCAAATCCTCAGGTGGTGTAATGGAAAGGATAGTGCCAATGTCAGATTTGGGAAATAGCCTTAATCCATAAGATAATAAAAATCTTCATCAATAGAAGCAAAAGGAGAATTTCTCATGCAAGAATTCAAAATTGTTGTTGAAAAGCATCCAGATGGGTATGTAGCTTATCCTATAGGATTAAAAGGTGTTGTGGTAGGACAAGGAGATACCTTTGAGGAAGTCTTGTCGGATACGAAATCAGCCATTCGGTTTCATATTGAAACCTTTGGGGAAGATGTTTTAGATTTAGATTCATCTGTACTTGAGGCATTTGTTGCCGAGACAAGAGTAGGTGTCTAATGCAAAAAGTCCCTGTTGATGTACCAAAACAAAAGGTAATCAAGACTCTTGAGAATTTAGGGTTTCGTGTTGTTCGAGAAGGTGAACATATTTCTATGTTGTGTGAGAATTCTGACGGAACCAAAACACCTTTGACAATGCCGAATCATCCCAGAATAAAAGGCTCGACACTCAGAACAATTTGTACCCAATCAGGTATTAATAGAGAGGAATTCTTAGAATCTTATATAAAAGCATAACTTTTTGGTAATGGCAGATAGATACCGCACCTAATGCAAAAGGATAAAGGAAAATAGAAATAGAATTTTATTCACCAGAGGATTTGGATAGAATAATGGAAAGGATAGTGCCAGGGTCAGATTTGGAAAATAGCCCTAATCCATAAAACGATAAAATCAATAAAAGTGGAAGGGATTTGGTGGCCGAAATAGTTCGTTTGTTTTACCTGCTTGGGAATATAAGCGAGGTTATTCGGCTATTGCTAAATTATATGAAATTGACGCTTATTGAAGGAGGTTAGGAAAATGGAGTTAGATAGAAAAGAACAAAATATGTTACTTGGATTTTTCTCTCTTTATGAATCATCATCCCATGATGGGTACCTTGGAGCAATTCTTGTTACTGATCTTCAAGGAATACCCCAGGAGTTTAGATGTACACATCCAGTTAAACCAACTACTATTCAAAAGCCCCTTTATGGAGATACATTAGAGCCTTATATCGGGGTTACCCTATGCGGAATACCGTTAATTGAATCAATCCAAAATAAACCGTTACTGATAGTAATTCCTAAAGAATTTCTTCTTGATGTAAGAAAAGCAAGCCCTTGTCCAGTTATATTTATTCGCAGAGTTGGAGAAGTAATAGATATAAAGACATCCGGCAGTTCAGAAACCACATTAAAAAGAGAGAGAATTGACTCATCTACTGGAAGATTTCAACCTGTTGTATTTTCACCGCATCCTGATTTCGATGATGATTTACTGCCCACAAAAGAAATTCTTGAAAAAATCTTTACTTATTTTGATCCTCTTGAGCCATTTGACAGAATGTCAAAGGCAATTGAGGTGCTTGGCAAGCAAGACAAAAGGTTTCAATAGGAGAGAGATGTTATGCTTTTAAATAATCTCAAATTCTTAGAGAAAACCAAACTGAAACTCGTTAGCAAGGTATTTCCTGTTAAGCGGACAGAAGTAGTTTTGCTAGATAAATTAGATATATCAATTAGTGAAACGAAGATAAATCAGATTACTATTTCAGCTATCCTTTCGCCTGATGTTACTCATGATTTTTGTCCTGTTAGACCTGAAATTAATGAGTTGGAAATTCTTCTTGAAGGTCAAACGATAGAAGATTTAACTATTTGGTTGAAGGAACAGCTTTCATATCCAGTAATAGAATCGTTTTCGCCCCTTTTAAATATACCAAAGAAGGAAGGAAAGTCATATCAAGAAACTGAAACAGAAAGTGAACAACTCACCTTATTCGGAGGGGATGCAGACTGCATTCACGGGTTAAAAAAGAGTTGGTGTTCTATTTGTATTGAAAGAGAAAGGCAGGACAGGAAAAGGGATTCTTCTCGTGTTAATCCATTCGATCTGATTTTCCCCATTCTCCAACCTCCATTAGGTGAGAATTTTGATAGCCCGATAGCTTTCTCTGGAGGAAAGGAATTATATCCTTTTCAGTGTATAGGGGT
>JBDRHR010000230.1:0-10855 GCA_043816605.1 Nitrospirota bacterium | reverse complement strand
CCCCTTCAAAGGGGGAATTTATTATGCAGTAACTTTCATTTATTCCCCCTTTGAAGGGGGTTAGGGGGATGTCTCCCCCCGTAACTGAAGGGTTATAGAGAAAAAGAAGAGGAAAAAGGGACGAGGGGAAACCGGTTTAAGGTTCAACAGGCAAGATGCCTGTCCTACTATTTCCACCAATTTTTTTTGGGTTTAATCTTATCCGGTGTTTCAATAAGTTTCTCTGCCAAACGCTCAATACTCTTAGATATATTACTTTTGGGGCATTTAGTCACAAAAGGTATTCCCTCATTTACTGAAGGGATAGCTACACGACCATCGCTTGGAATCAACTCCATTATAGGGAATGCAAGTGCCTCTTTTACCTCCTGGATAGAAATACCCATTTTGGTATAAGCCCGATTGAGAACTATCTTTATCTTAGAACTAAATCCGAGTTTTTCCATTACCTCTAAGGACAATTTCGCATTTTTAATCGTCGGAATGTCTAATGTAAGTAATAAAATAATTATATCCGCAATACCTAAGGCGACTAAAATAGGCTCAGATAAGGTTCGGCTACAGTCAACAATGGTATAATGGTATCTATGCTTGATTAAGTCTAAAATCTTTTCAATATGGTCTGCCCGGATTAAATCTGCCTCTTCCGGTTTTAATGGTGCCGGTAATATAGCTAAATTATCACGATATCTAATCAGGTATGATTCCAGTAATTCCTCATCAATATTGCCTAATTCATTAATCTCTTTAGACAGTCCCACAATAGTTTTAGCCGGAGCCAAATTAAGCATAATGGCTATATCCCCAAATTGTAAATCAAGGTCGATTAAGGCTAGTTTTTTATTTTGGGGCTTAAGTAACCCTGCCATAGATACAGCTAAATTAGTACTTATTAAAGTCCTGCCTACCCCACCTTTAGCCCCAAACATAGCGATTATTTTGGACTTAGCTACTGGAACAGAAAGAGGAGTAATTGGTAATTTCTCACGCCTTTGACTATTTAGCTCAAAAATCTCTCCTATTGTCTTATGTAATTCTTGTTGGTTCACCGGCTGAACTAAAAAAGAACGCACACCACCCAACATCGCCTTTTTTAATTCATCCTGGGTTAAGGCATGGTCAGTTATAATTATCACACTTGAACCCGGAAAGGCTTGGGCTATTCTACAGGAGACCTCTACACCGCAACAAGAAGGTGTACCACCTTGTTGTGGTACACCTTCAATATCCTTTAAATTCGTACTCATCAAGATAATATCCGGCGATAATTTTGCGGCTAATAATTCTACCTCATTAAAACCTTCTGCCTCACCGACTATTTCTATTTCCTTGCCGGGCAAAACAGGTGGGGTGACTTGAAATAATAACTTTTTTAATCCTACCCGAGCCTCTAAATTCGCCTCAGCAATTAATATTTTTATCGTTTGTGCCATATTTATTCCTTCTAACTATTTAGCCACATGAAGTGCAAGGTAATCGGTTATCGGTAATCGGTGAATAGTAAATGGTGAATGGTAATCAGGTTACCATTTACCATTTACCATTTACCAAAGTTCTACTTCAGATGGCTAAAGTGTTACTTTTCTTTAATAAGGGATTGCCCTGACGCACCAGAGGTAACAATCTCAGGGGTAATAATAATAATTAATTCTGACTCGTCTTCCTTGACAGTTTTACTTGAAAATAATGCCCCTAAAATAGGTATTCTACCAAGCACAGGCACTCTTTTATTGATGGTGCTTTTTTTCACCTCGGTCAAGCCACTTAAAATCACCGTATCCCTACTTTTAACATTTACCTCAGTAGAAATATTCTTTGAAGTCATAGCCGGTATATCCTTAACCGTGCGACTCCAATCAGGTGCTGAAATAGAGGAATTAATCTTCAGGTTGATATTATTATCCAAATCCGCTACGGGAGTAATTCTAAGCTGGATACCGTAGTCAATCCATTCCACTCCACTACTTGTCGTTTGATTCTGGGTTACGGTTGTAGGGATAGGGATTTTTCCACCCACATTCACATAAGCCTCTTTACCACTTAAAGTAAGCAGGCTTGGGGAGGATAAGGTTTTAGCCTTACCTTTTTCTTTTAACGCCTCTATTTTAAAGGTAAAATTAGGTAAGAAATCCGTCTTTTTTACTATACCAATATTTAATCCCTCTCTAAATCCACTTATATTTCCATTATATTCTTGTCCTTCAATTTTACTATTTACCTCCAATTCACTCCCTAATTGTAACCAATCCTTTGTGCTCATATCTATCACTTGTAGATTAACTAAAACCTGGAGTGGTTCTTCTACCTGAATAAGATTTATCACCCAATCATTAAACGCATTAGCTAATATTTCTGCCTGTTGTTTTTCATGTTGATTTTTAACAGTGCCTTTTAAGACTAATGATTTACCTACAAACGAGGCGGTAATATTTTCTAACCCTTTTATCTTAGAGATTTCTTGGAGAGGGAATTTCTTCTCTATAACTCTGATGGTATGTTTTTTAACCGTTTTTTTTGCCCAGATATGTAAGGAGGTTACGCCTTCATGTATGCCGTTAATCAAGAGTTCATAAGGGGAGACAACAATAACATCTGCAATTTTGGGGTCTCCAATAGCCATTTTTTCTAAGTCAGGCACTTGTAGAACCATTGAATCGCCTGCCTCAATTGTCCACTCATCTGCAAAAGCAGAAAATGGTATCAGGAGTAAAATAACCATCCATAAAAATAAATATCTTTTCATTTTCACCCCACTTCTTTAAAAATAACCTTTCCTTCTCTTTGTCTTAACTCCACATCAAATCTATCAAACACATCAAGTCTTCCAATAAGTAATGGAACTTCTTCTATCATTGACCAGGCAACTCTTAAAGGAAACTCAATATCACCAATTCTCATCTTAATTTCTTTTATTATTACGGAAATTGGTTCACCTGTTACACCTGAAAGTTCATATATCTTATCTTCCTTCTCAATCTGTAAACCCAAATATTCTCCAGTTAGTCTTGCAATCAGGGTTATATCTGCACCTGGGTCAACTAACATTCGATAGGGTATTGATTTATCACCTTTTGTCAATTCAACATCTGCATACGGTCTCCATACCTTTCCAAATAATAGTGAGATTTCCTTATCAGTGTAGAATTCGACTATCTTCATACTATCATTAATCCCTCTCTTAATGGTACTTTAGCAATTAGAGGTCTATGAGATATTTTTTTTGCCTCTTCAATTATAGTCTTTGGGTCTTTCCCATGAGCGACAATCTTCTCACCTACTATAGCAATATACTCACCACGGTATTTTGCCTCTTCTTCCGGATGTCTACTTAACCATTCAAGTTCACTCATTTATTTTCCCTCCTTATCTCCATTCTAATACCGCTGTTTCCTTTTTAGTTCCTTTATAAACATCTATATGTTTAACAACCTCTGTCTCAACCTCCGACATAAAAGTCGAGGTACCTGTTTTCACAAAGATAGTTTCTTTCGGTTTTTCCTTTGGTAGCCCAACCACATCGGGAGGGGTTGCACCACCTGTCCAAACCCATTCTTTAGAACCAGGATGTCGAAGAGAAAGTCTGAGTTTGGACGCCTTGTCAGAGCCTAAGGCTAATCTTTCTGCATCACGCGGATAAACAGCTAAAGTTACGGTATCAAAGGAAATCGGTGGTTTTTCTGCCTCATCCGCGGTTTTTTTAGGTAAATATTGCTGTCCGGTAGCTAAAACTATTGCCTCCTGGACAATGGTTTTGGCAATCAATCTGCCGGCAAAATCTGTCTCAAATGTGCCAATGACATCAACTACATCCCCTGGTGTGACTAAATAAGAAACGGCACCCGGGTTATCAATAAGTATGGTAATTGCCCTTCGCTCTGGTGGCACAATATAAGCCAGCCTGCCGACACCAAAGTAGATTTGTGAGGATAAAATAGATGTGTTAGGTGGAATATTTTCCTTAGCAATACTGCCAATAACCCCGGACAAGGAGGTAATTGCCTCTTTCGAAACCGTTTCAGGCTCTAATTCCTTTAAAGTAACCATTGAGGAGTCAATTACCGTTTGTGTCGGAATCTCCCCCACAGCAAAAGCTACACTGGTTTTTTGAGGTTTTGGAGCAGGTATTTCTTGTTGGACAATTGGAGGTTTCTTTTCCACTGTCTTGAAATAAAAAAATGCCAGTCCACAGGTTACTAAACCTAATATAATCCCAATAATTACAAGTCTTACACCCATTATTCCCTCCCTTCATGGTAGTGAAAATGAAATCCTAAAGGATTAATTTCAAATAAATCGTAGCCGGAATTTAGGCTTTAGCCTTTCATACTTATTTCTATAATTTACTATACCATAAATATCCACAAATTGTCAAGTTTTTTATTTCTGGGTGGCCGTTAATACCAACTCCAGATTCCTTCTTATCTCCATAGAATCCGGGTCAATGGCTAATGCCTTCTGTAATGTGGAAATCGCCTCTTGTTGCCTGCCGTTAAGGTGGTAACACAAGCCTAAGACATTAAGTAAATTAGTATCCTGTGGGGCAAGTTTCATCCCCTTTTCTAATTGCACCAAAGCCTCCTGGTAGTTTCTTTGATAATAATAGGTTAAACCAAGGTTGTAATAAAGGTCTGGGCTTTTTTGATTTTTTTTAATAGCCTCCCCTAATACCTCAATTGCCTTATTGTAATCCCCTTTTGCGTTATAAGCCCCGGCTAATGCCGCCTGATAAGAGGCGTTCCTCGGGTCAATCTTAACCGCCATATTCAATTCCTCTAATGCCTCTTCCATTCTGTTAGCCAATTGATACCTTTGCCCTAATTCGGCATGGTAGTAGCTATAAACCAACATCACCTCATCTGCCCAGACATCCCTACAAACCAGACGGTCAAATACGCCACGATAATTATACTTGAATTTATCCCCGAGTAGAGGTTGTTCCTTTAGTTTATTAATAATTCCTTCTTTAATCAGAGGTGGTGGGCTAACCTCCTCTTTTTGGGTCAGGAAATCATGGGTAAAATAGATAGGGTGAGTATCCCTATTGTTATAAATAATATTATCGAATATGTGGGTATGTTTCTCCTTCAAACTGCAGGTAACCTTAATCTCAGGGTAAAGTTTTAATAGTCTTTCCACAAACCAATCCCGGGTTAAAAAAAGCACGGTAAAGACCGGCACATCTATTTTTTGCTTCTCTACATACTGCAAATACCACAAAGGAAAGACATTGTAATCAACCTGGTTAAACAGGATTGAGTTTTCAGGTAATTGGTTTAAGATGTTTTTACCGTAATCCCTGGCAAAATAATACCGACTCATATCTGACTGATAATGATGGTTTGCACATACTATTACAGGAAATAGCAAAACAACCCAGGAAATGTAACTCTTTACTTGTTTAAACTTCAAATATTCAATTATCCCTGCCATCCCAAAACCCATAAGAATAGTTAATACGATATAAGAAGGCAGATGGTAGCATTCATGGTCTAATAATCCAAAGATTACCTTTTGAAAACCAAGTGAATAACAGGTATTTACAAAGAAAATCAATCCAAAAAAGATAAGTAATTTCAAGCTTCTCTTATAAAGAATAAATATACCAAACAGGCTTAAAATTCCAAAATATGGGGTGAATTGCTGTGTTAGTAACCAGAGATGGTGTTTTATGGTCTCTAAAAGTTGAGGAAGGGGGATGGAAAACATTGTTTCCTTATAGATTTTACCCGTAATTAATCTAAAGAAATTTTCAAGAGTAACAGGATTACCCCAATCAATCAACGGGGACTGAAAACCTCTTATCGGCAGATAGATGTAAGGAATAAGTCCCATAAATAAAAACAGGAACATCTTGCCTAATACCTTTGGTCTATTCAACAAAAGGAGCTTGCGGTCTGTAATCCATAAAAAGTATAAAATAGCAGGACATAAGAAGACAATGAGTAGATGATTCGTCAAGCCTAACCCATAAACAAAGGCAGAAAGATAAAGGAGATTATCTTTAACGAGGCAAGCCTCTTTTTGTTCCTTCCAGGCTAATAAACTAAAGATAGTAGCCGCAGAAAACAAGGCATAAAGGGTATAAACCTCAGCAATAACACATACCTTCCATAAAGTCGATGAGAAGGCAAAAATCAACGAACTGGATACAGCCACAACGAGGCAAGACTCTTTGATTTGGCATCTTAATTTTATCAGGATAAAATAGACCGTCATAATGGTTAAGGCACCAAAGATACCGGAAAGTAGATTTACACGCATGGCTATATTACCAATAGGTAAATAGGTAATTAAATGGGCTAACATAGTCCATGTGGGATAACCGGTAGGATGGGTAATCCCAAGGGTTGATGCACAAGTAATAAACTCACCACTATCACTAAAAGTAACCGTAGGGGCAACGGTTTTTAAATATACAAAAAATGAGATTAAGAAAACCCCTATTCCTACTAAAAATCCTTTTTCACTAATAGGACTGACTTCTATCTCTTGTTGATTTAAGGTCCGAAGAAAAAAAGTAGTTTGTTTTCCTTTAATTGACTTCCCTTTTTTCTTCAGCCCTAACGAGGCAAGCCTCTTTCCCTTTTTCTGTGTCTGTGTTCTTACCTTCTTGTCCAAAATCTTATCCTCCTTCTTCCTTGTCTTTTTCCTTTAATACCTCTACCATCCCCGTAACCTCATCTACCACTATCCGAAAGTCTTCAATGATGATTTCTCCGCCACTTGAGATACCTTTAGGATAGAAGGTGATTGAGTCTATCTCTGTTTTAAAGGCGACCTCCTCGGGTATAAAAAGGGTCTTTCCCTCCCTACCGTTTAGGCGAACATAACTATCGTTCTCTTTTTTAGTGAGCCAGCAGGATTTTTCTCCTAAATCATAAATCACCTGGTAATCAGTGCCATGTACCACCGCCTGTCCCCGGGCATAATTAAGGAGTGCAGATACCTGACGGACAGTTGACCTCACCTTTATATTGGTTAGAAGTCTGCCCAAATCAGGTAAAGCTAAGGCACAAATTGTGGCAATTATAGTAACAACTGCAAGTAATTATATTAATGTAAATCCCTTAGATTTCATAGTAATTTCCTGAAATATGCTGACCAAACCATACTCATATTTTACTATATTCCTATTCATTTTGTCAAGCATTAATTAGTATCTCTGAATATTCGATAAAACAAAATTGGGACGGTTCATTTTATCGTTTTTTCTGTGATTTCTTTTGGAAATTAGAAATTGGAAATTGGGCGTTCACGCTTTTGTGCTGTTTCCGCCAGTTTATAAACATCCAACGCATAAACTCGCTTCATCCCTCTCCTCCCAATTTCTAATTTCCAATTTCAAATTTCAAACCGTAATCTTTCACATTAAAGTGAACCGTCCCGTTTTATCGAATATTCAGTAGTATCTCAAATTCGTGTCAAATACACTCCATGTCGCATTTTGATAAATCATCTTCCAATCCGGCAACTTGACATTCTTTTCAAATTTATTTAAAAATTCACTATTAACTATAATTATATCAATAAAATACTTTTTTACAACTCTTTCTGCTCCTTGTTTATTGAAATACATTCTTATCATCTCTACCTTTTCGTCATTAAACGGCGTGGTATACTCAGTGCCAATCATTGAGTGGTGATGCGTAAATGCCGGAATCTGAGAACCCAGGTTTCTATCAAGTGGAAATATAACTTTCGGCTCTTTTATTCTATTTAAGAACTCAAAAAGCGGCTTGGGGTATGGATGCGGAGTTTCCTTGAACCGTAAAAGTGTAAACATTATATTATCAGGAAGAAAGATGACAAGGGATAATATTAGTATAAGAACCGATTTTTTAATATTTTTCTTTCTGACTTTCACCCATATAGGAAATAATCCAATAGAGCTTATCAGTAACAAAACTGAATAAAAATATCCTCTGGTAAAATGTGCTGGTTGTATCCCTTTTCCTAACATCCATTTGTCATTCTGAATCAACGCTCCAACTACCAACATCCAAATTAATAATACCCTACCTTCAAATTTACTTATAAAAAATTTCCTGAATTTCCTACTCAGGAATAATAATGGTATCAAAATAGTAAGAAATCCATAACCATAAAAATATTCACATAGGGGTATCTTGTCATATTCTATCCTATGTTGCTGATAGATGCTTTTAGTAACAGGAAAAAGATTCAAAAAGTATGTATAATAAAAGATAAAAACCATAAAAATCAAAATAGATGTAAGCAAGTAAATCAGATTATTTCTGTTTTTTAAAAAGAAGACCTCGACTATGAAAAAGACGATTATGATTGCAGAAAGTTCAATACCAATAAAAACTCCACTACCACAAGCTAATAGTTGTGCAATCAGAACAAGAGTAATCCTTCTTTTAATAAGATTGTATATTGCAAAAAAGAAGAGAAAATGATAGAAAAGCTCTAATGGATACATAAAATTCCTGTACAAGTTCAAAAACCACCAGTGATAGTGCTTTTCCACTTCTCTAAATGTCTCAAGAAAGGTCAGTTCCAAACCGGAATTAAAGAAAAGAAATTTGAAGAAAGTAAAAACCCATGCTATCCCACCACCATATATCAATAATAAAAAAACAACTAAAAAGTAGGACTGGTGCTCAAGTTCTTTTAGCTCATCTTTAAAAAAACTCCTTGCTATTTCAAAAGTTGATAAAAAGACAAAAGAGAAAAACAACGCTCCAAATAAAAACCTAAAAACTTCCCAGGTTAAAACAATGTTTTCAGAAAAAGCCTTCCATAGCCAGGCAAGTATTACAAAGGGAATCTGAAAGTTCACCATAGGATTATCCTGACCCGGCACTGAGTAAGGATAAGAATAAAAAAATCCATTTCCTCTCTCCCACACAGAACGAAAAAGAGAAGTATATGTTAATTGGTCAGATTGAAGCAAATTCGAAAAATAAAATCCATCAGGAATATTTCTACCCCAATAATACAACAAGAACATCGGTACTAATAAAATCAACAAAATAGATAGAAAGACAACAATATAGATATTTTTATTTAAATATCCCATAATCTCCTTTTAAATGAAACATAGGGAAATATCTCATATTTCCAAGAAAAATGTGGGATGTATCCTGAATGGCACTGACTTAAGAGTTTGCGAGCCGGAAATTCCACCCCCTACCCCCGCCAGCGGGGGATAATTCCACAAGATATTGTAGTAATTGCAAGGTAAAACTACTACTTATCAACCGGATTTTGTGTTCATATTCCTTAAGTCAGTGCCATTCGGATGTGTCCTAATGTTTCGCTATAATTGTTTTAAGTTCTTCCTTAGTCATTTTTCATCCTCCATGATAACTTTTCCACCAACTATGGTCATAACCGCTTTTCCTTTCAATTTCCAGCCGTTATAAGGGCAATTGCGTGCCTTTGATTCAAACTTGTTCACATCCACTATCCATTCTTTTTCCATGTCAATTATGGTTATGTCCGCCTCCCTTCCTACTCTTAACGCTCCTGCCTCCAACCCTAAAACTTTAGCCGGGTTTATGGTCATTTTGGCAATCGCCTCGTGTAACGAAATAACCCCTGAGTGGACTAATTCGGTTAATACCAATCCCAAAGAGGTTTCCAGACCTATAATTCCAAACGGGGCATTAAGCCAGTTAGTTGCTTTTTCAGAAGGGGTATGCGGGGCATGGTCAGTAGCAATAACATCAATAGTGCCGTCTTTTAATCCTTCTTTAATTGCCTCTACATCTTCTTGTGAGCGTAATGGCGGATTCATTTTTGTGTTAGTGTCATGGATTTTAACCATTTCATCTGTCAAGGTGAAATGATGCGGGCAAACCTCACAAGTAACCTTTACCCCTCTTTTCTTTGCCTCACGAATTAATCCTACCGACCTTTTGGTGCTGACATGGGCAATATGGAGTTTTCCACCGACTGCCCCAGCTAAAATTAAATTCTGTCTTACCATTACCTCTTCAGCGGCTTTAGGCATACCCGGCAATTTTAAGGTAGCCGAGCAATGTCCTTTATTCATCACCCCGCATTTAGAAAGGGTTGTATCTTCACAATGCGAGATAAACGGTATTCCGAATTCCTTCGCAGTCTCCAATATTTTTTGGGCAAAGTCAGTATCCATAACCGGGTAGCCATCATCGGAAATTGCCACAACGCCGGCATTGATTAACCCTTCAACATCTACCAACTCTTCATGCCTCATCCCTTTTGATACCGCACCAATAGGGACGACATTAACCACCCCTTCCTTCTCGGACTTATCCAAGATATAACTCACTATGGATGGATTGTCAACCGGAGGATTGGTATTTGGCATACAGGCAATAGTTGTAAAGCCTCCTACTGCTGCGGCTCTTGTCCCCGTAGCAATTGTTTCTTTTTCCTCCTGCCCTGGTGTGCGTAAATGGGTATGAATATCAATCAGTCCCGGGGTAACTATTTTCCCTGTAGCATCGATTACCTCAAAATTTCGAATTTCGAATTTCGAATTTCGAATTTTTTTAATCTTCCCCTCTTCAATGAGTACATCCGCAATTTTATCTAATCCGCTACTGGGGTCAATTACTCTGCCGTTTTTAATTAATATATTCATTTTGCCTAATATTATACCAAACAATAATCCTAAATGCAATAAAAAAATTATTTGATCGGGAAATAGGTATTTTGAGAGTGAGAAAAGTCTATCAGAACCCTTTTTCCAACTGTTTTTTACTGCTTCAGTACTTCTCATTTTGAAATAACTCCGCCATTTATGGCGGAGGGGTGCCGGTAACATAACTAACCAGGCTTTAGCCATGATTTACTTGAATCATAATATTATCTTTTAGGGCTAAAGCCCAGTTTGGGGTCTTTC
>JBDRHR010000229.1:0-29754 GCA_043816605.1 Nitrospirota bacterium | reverse complement strand
TGCCCTGTAAGCCGCCCCTCCTTCTAAAGATAAAAGTTTGGTAAGTGTCGATGTTAAGGTTGTCTTACCATGGTCAATATGACCAATCGTGCCTACATTTAAATGTGGTTTTGTCCTCTCAAATTTTTGCTTTGCCATTTTTTAAAAAACCTCCTTTGATTTTTTATAGGTCATATAGGTCATATAAGTCCTATATGATTATTTAGAATTCCCATATGTTTTAGAGATAATCTTCTCTGCAATTGCTTTAGGAACCTCAATATAATAAGCAAATTCCATACTATAACCGGCTCTTCCCTGGCTCAATGAGCGTATAGAAGTAGCATAGCCGAACATCTCGGCTAATGGAACCATGCCGCGAATTATTTGTGATGAACCTTTTAGTTCCATTTCTAAGATATTAGCCCTTCTCGAATTAATGTCTCCGATTATATCTCCCATATATTCGAGGGGAACTATTATTTCTAATCGCATCATCGGTTCTAAAAGAACAGGATGTGCCTTTTTAACTCCAGCAAGAAATGCCTGATAACCTGCATTTTTAAAGGCAATTTCTGACGAGTCAACTTCATGGAAAGAACCGTCAAAAAGGGTTGCCTTGACATCTACGATTGGATACCCGGCTAATACACCACAAGACATTGCTTCCTCTATACCTTTTTTCACTGCTGGAATATATTCCCTGGGTATTTTTCCTCCAATAATTTTATTCACGAACTCAAGTCCTGTCCCGGGTTCTACAGGTTCTATGTTTAACCAGACATGTCCATATTGTCCTCGACCACCGCTCTGGCGAATATACTTTCCTTCTACTTCAGCATGGCCCTTGATAGTTTCTCTATATGCGACTTGAGGTTGACTTACGGTTACTTCTAATCCAAACTCTGATTTCATTCGTTCTATTAGAACCTCTAAATGTAATTCTCCCATACCCGAGATAAGTGTTTGTCCGGTATCAATATTTGTAGCCCTTTTAAAGGAAGGGTCTTCTTGAGCTAATCGATTCAGAACTATTCCTAATTTATCTTCATCTTGCTTTGTCTTAGGTTCTATAGCCACTGAAATAACCGGTTCCGGGAAATGAATTGACTCTAAAACAATGGGATATTTCTTGTCACACAGCGTATTTCCTGTGGTAACATCTTTTAGTCCTACCACCGCACCTATATCACCGGCATAAATTTGCTCAATATCTGTTCGTTTATTGGCATGCATTTGAAGAATTCTGCCAATTCTTTCATGTTTATCTGTAGTAGAATTATAGACTGCGTCACCTGCATTAAGAAACCCTGAGTACACCCGGATATAAGTCAAATTACCAACATAAGGGTCGGCACAAATCTTAAAACATAAGGCAGAAAATGGCTCATCATCTGAAGCAATCCGTTCTTCCTGCTGGTCTGTTTTTGAATTAATTCCATTTACTGGTGGCTTATCAATAGGAGAAGGTAGATAGTCTATCACTGCATCCAAAAGTGATTGTATTCCCTTATTGTTTTTTGATGAACCACATAATACAGGAAAAACAAGTCCCGCAATAGTTACCTTGCGGATACCTTCTTTAATCTCCTTAATAGTAATTGATGCCTCATCCATAATGTATTTTTCCATCAATTTTTCATCAACTTCAGCAATTGATTCTATTAAATTATGATGAGTTTCTTTTGATATTTTCTGCCATTCTTGAGGGATTTCTCTTTCTTCAAAACATTCTTCTTTGTTTTCATTTTGCGTCCAAAAAATAGCCTTCATATTAATTACATCAATAATACCTATAAAGTCATTTTCCTTAGTTATCATTGGTAATTGTATCGGTACAGCATTAGCCCCTAATCTTTCTTTCATCTTTGAAATCACACCGGTAAAATCTGCTCCCACCTTATCTATTTTATTGACAAAGGCAATTCTGGGTACATGATACCTATCTGCCTGTCGCCAGACCGTCTCTGATTGTGGCTCTACACCACCTACTGAACAAAAAACAGCAATTACCCCGTCAAGTACCCTTAATGACCGTTCTACTTCAATAGTAAAGTCAACATGTCCGGGGGTATCAATAATATTAATCTCATGGTCTTTCCATGAGCAGGTAGTAGCCGCAGAGGTGATAGTAATTCCTCTTTTTTGTTCCTGCTCCATCCAGTCCATAGTAGTTGTTCCTTCGTCTATATCACCCCATTTATGCGTTTTACCTGTTTGAAACAGAATTCGCTCGGTAGTAGTAGTTTTACCTGCATCTATGTGAGCCATAAGCCCAATATTTCTTATTTTATCAAAAGAAATTTTCCTGCCCATATTTTTATTTTTTACCTCTTTTTGTTCAACCATTACTTGTGCCATATAATTTATTGTTCTTTCCTCCTACAGTATCTTTTACCATTTATAATGAGCGAAGGCTTTATTAGCCTCTGCCATTTTATGGGTATCTTCCCGTTTCTTAATTACCGCACCTGTATTATTTAGTGCATTTAATATCTCCTGGGCTAATTTTTCCTGCATTGATTTACCTTTTTGTGTCTTAGCAAAGGAGACAAGCCAACGCATGGCTAAAACGATACCACGCGACTCTGAAACCTCGGTTGGCACCTGATATGTTGCTCCACCAACCCGTCTTGATTTTACAGCTACATGTGGTCGGACATTATTCAGTGCCTTTTTAAAAACCGACAAAGGGTCTTCTTTTGCCTTTTTTTCTATTATTTCAAATGCATTATAGACTATTTTTTGAGCGATGGATTTTTTCCCTCGTCTTAAAATCATATTGATAAATTTACTTACCATTTGACTGTTGTATATTGGATCTGGAATTACCTGTCTTTTCTTTACCGGTCCTTTCCTTGGCATAAAATTACTCCTTATTTTTAATTCCTTACTTCTTCCCCGCTTTTGCCGCCTCTTTAGCTTTAGGTCTTTTAGTTCCGTATTTAGACCTGGATCTTCTTCTACTCTCTACCCCTAATGTATCTAATGTTCCCCGAACAATATGGTATCGAACGCCCGGCAAATCTTTTACCCTGCCTCCACGAATTAATACCACTGAATGTTCCTGAAGATTATGTCCAATGCCCGGGATATAAGCTGTTACTTCAGCCCTTGAAGATAATCTTACCCTGGCTACTTTTCTTAAAGCAGAATTTGGTTTTTTGGGTGTAGTCGTATAAACTCTGGTACATACCCCTTTAGCTTGAGGACACCCGGCTAAGGCAGGGGTCTTTTTCTTCACTACTATTTTCTTTCTCCCAAATCTAACCAATTGATTAACCGTAGGCATTATTTTCTCCTCATTGAATTATAGGACTTAATTATATGACATATAAGTCTTATAATTCATATAATTAATAGATTAAAAAAGCAAGCCTTAGTTAGCCTGCCTCAATCTTAAAAAAACTCTTAAAAAAATTTCAGAGGGAATATAAACTCTTTTACCTCCTTTTTTAAGAGAAGAATAGCACAACTAAAACTTCCCACACATTTAAACATCTACGAGACATTTAAATGTGAAATATAAGTATAACATCAATCTATAATTTTGTCAACTAAAATTTTTATAAATTTACAAAATTTATGGATAATGGGTTATATTTCCAAATTCTCTATATCTTTTTCTTGAAATATAGTCAAGTATAAACGGTATTTCGGTACGCTGGGTATCTCAACTTATTGAAGGGGTTTCCCCAAAAACAAGTTTGTCCAAACAAGTTTGGGTTTCCGTATCTTGAAATTGGTTACCCACTGTTATCTGTCTATACACAGGTACCCCTGTTCCTGCTGGAATAAGTCGTCCGATAACTACATTTTCCTTTAATCCATGTAAGTAATCTATTTTTCCTTGTATGGCTGCTTCAGTTAATACCTTTGTTGTTTCCTGAAAAGATGCCGCGGAGATAAAACTTTCAGTTGCCAGAGAAGCCTTAGTGATACCCATTAATATTGGTTTTGCCTGGGCAGGTTTTTTCCCTCTGCTTTTTACAGTTTCATTTATCTGATTAAATTTAAATTTGTCCACTTGCTCACCTAATAATAAGGTTGTATCTCCTGCATCTGTAACTTCAAGTTTACGCAGCATCTGACGGGTAATGACCTCAATATGTTTATCATTAATATTTACTCCCTGGAGTCGATAAACCTCTTGAATCTCATTAAGTAAATATTCTTGTAGTTTTCGTTCACCTTTTATTTTCAAAATATCATGGGGGTCAATTGGCCCTTCTGTTAATTGGTCTCCTGCAAACAGTTCATCTCCTTCATGAATCTTAAGATGTTTACCCAAAGAAACCTCATATTCTCTAACTTCTTTAGTTATTTCATTCTCAATCATAATTACTCGTTTATTTTCACGAATATCTTTAAATTTTACCACTCCATCAATTTCAGTAACTAATGAAGGTTCTTTTGGTCTTCTCGCTTCAAACAGCTCTGCTACACGCGGTAATCCACCGGTGATATCTTTAGTTCTAATTAGTTCTTGAGGGAATTTAGCAATAACCGTTCCTGCGGGAATATCAGCACCATCATTTACTACTACCCGGGCTCCATTAGGAATAATATAGTTAATCGTTGGTTGCCCTTCACGGCTCACAAATATTCGGGGTTGAAGTGTTCCCTCACGGTCTTCAATAATTACCCTTCTAAACAAACCTGTATTTTCATCAAGTTCTTCTCGCATGGTTCTATCTTTAATAATATCCTTGAACTGGATTATTCCGTCCGCCTCGCTTAATATTGGTTCATTATAAGGGTCAACCTCAGCAATTAATTTATCAGCAGGAACAATATCTCCGATACTAACAAATATTTTCCCACCTGTTTTGATAGGAATAATTCTATCCTTTGCCGCAATTAAAATCCTTTTTTTACCTTCTATACGAATTATTCCTGCCACCTTTGCGGTTATATCTTCTAATTGCCCATTTTCATTAATTTCAGCAATTTTATCACCTGGATTTACCCACAATCCATCAAAAACAGTAGGCTTTACTTTTGAAGACAACTGATATTCCTTAAGCACCTTCCGTAATGTCAATTCGCCAGCCCTGGCAGATACCTTTGTCCCATCTTTTAATTGAATCAATCTTCTTGGTAACTCTACAATTTCAACTTCATAAGGTAATTTAATCTCTCGCTCTTCTATTTGACGATATGCCGTTCCTCCAATATGAAAGGTTCTCATAGTCAACTGAGTCCCTGGTTCTCCAACAGATTGGGCGGCAATAATACCTATTGCCTCCCCGATATCAATTAATTTCCCAGTAGCTAAATTTCTGCCATAGCATTTAGCACATACCCCCCTTGAGGCTTCGCAGGTAAGCACTGAACGAATCCTTATTCGGTCAATTTCTGCTTCTTCTATGGCCGAGGCAAACTCTTCGGTTATCTCCTCATTTGCTTTTATTATAACTTCACCGCTCATAGGATTAACCACATCATCTAAGGATATCCTTCCTAAGATACGGTCACCCAACGGTTCTATAATTTCATCCCCTTCCTTTATTGCCTCCACTACTATTCCATTAATTGTATTACAATCCACAATATTAATAATCACATCTTGAGAAACATCCACTAATCTACGGGTTAAATAACCTGCATCTGCGGTTTTTAAAGCCGTATCAGCCAATCCTTTTCTGGCACCGTGAGTTGAGATAAAATATTCCAATACCGTGAGTCCTTCCCTGAAATTAGAAGTAATGGGTAATTCTATTATTTCTCCTGACGGTTTAGCCATAAGTCCACGCATCCCGGCTAATTGTCGAACTTGCTGTTTACTTCCCCTTGCCCCTGAGTCAATCATCATATAAATAGAGTTAAACCCATCCATATCCTTGCTTAATCGCTCATACATTACCCTGGCGACCTCATCAGAGACATATGTCCATAAGTCTACCACTTTATTATATCTCTCTTCCTCGGTGATAACTCCCTTCTGATATTGTTCCATGACTTTTTCTACTTCTTTATAACTTCCTTTTAATAATTCTGCTTTTTGGGGTGGGGTTTTGATGTCATCTATTCCAATAGAGGCACCATAGATGGTTGAATAATGAAACCCTAATTGTTTTAACTTATCCAATAAAATTACTGTTTTACTCATTCCACATTTACGGTATGCCTCTATAACTATTTGCCCTATTTTTTTCTTATCTATCTTATCGTTGATAAACTGAAGTTCTTCCGGTAGGCACTCATTAAATATAAAACGGCCGATAGTCGTGTGTAATTTTTTATTATTATGAGGGATAAAGACCTTTGCATTTAGATTTACCAGCCCTTCTTCATGAGCCATTAAAGCCTCATTTATACTTGAAAACATTTTATTCTGTCCTAAATCATTTGGTTTTTCTTTAGTCAGATAACATAGTCCCAGAATAATATCCTGGGTAGGGATAACTAAAGGACTTCCATTAGACGGTGATAAAAGGTTATAAGCAGAAAGCATTAAGATTTGACTTTCTAATTGTGATTCAATTGATAAAGGGATATGAACCGCCATCTGGTCACCATCAAAGTCGGCATTAAATGCCGTACAAACTAAGGGATGAATCTTAATTGCATCTCCTTCGATTAAAACAGGCATAAAGGCTTGTATGCCGGCACGATGCAAGGTGGGTGCACGATTCAGAAGAATAGGATGGTCCATAATAACCCCTTCTAAAACATCCCAGACCTCGGAACTTTCTCGTTCCACCATGCGTTTAGCACTTTTAATATTGTGAGCTAAATTATCGGCAACTAATTTACGCATAATAAAAGGTTTAAATAACTCCAAAGCCATTCTTTTTGGTAAACCACATTGAGATAATTTCAAAGTAGGGTCAACAACAATAACGGAACGACCTGAATAGTCAACTCGTTTTCCTAATAGATTCTGGCGGAATCTTCCTTGTTTACCTTTAAGCATATCGGATAAAGATTTTAGAGGTCTATTACCTGTGCCTCGAACGGCTCTTCCCCTTCTTCCATTATCAAATAATGCATCAACTGATTCCTGCATCATTCTTTTTTCATTGCGGATAATTATATCAGGTGCCTTTAAAGCCATAAGTCGCTCTAATCGATTGTTACGATTTATTACCCGTCGATATAAGTCATTCAAATCCGAGGTAGCAAATCTACCACCATCTAATTGAACCATTGGCCGTAGTTCAGGTGGAATAACCGGGATAACATCTAAAATCATCCATTCAGGTTTATTGCCACTTTTCAGGAAAGATTCTAATACTTCAAGTCGTCTAACAATTTTGCGTTTTTTTTGATGAGATGTCTCTTCCCCCATTTCCAATCGTAAATTTTCTGCATCTTCCTTGACATTAATCTCTTTTAATAATCTCTTAATTGCCTCTCCTCCCATACCTACTTCAAAACCACTACCATATTTCTCTCTCAGTCCCCTATATTCATCTTCACTAAGGACATCTTTTTTTTCAAGAGGAATATTTTCGCCTGCCTCAAGAACAATGTATCTTTCATAATAAAGGACTCGTTCCAAATCTCTTATAGATATATTTAATGCCAGTGCCATTGGTGATGGTACACGTTTAAAATACCAGATATGAGATACAGGGGCAACTAATTCAATATGTCCCATTCGTTGTCTTCGAACTTCCGAATGTGTTACTTCTACCCCACATCTATCACAAATAACCCCCTTGTAACGCATACTCTTATATTTTCCACAAAAACATTCCCAGTCTTTATTTGGTCCAAATATCCTTTCACAAAACAATCCATCTCGCTCAGGTCTAAAGGTGCGGTAATTTATCGTTTCCGGTTTTTTTACCTTATCATAAGACCATGAACGAATTGTCTCAGGAGAAGCCAATCCAATACTAATCGCCGCAAAGTTAGCCGACATTTCACCCGTAGAAAACAGAGACTCAATATCTTTTTTTGTTTCAGTCTCTTGTTTCATTTGTTTAAACATAAAAAATCCTCCTTCAGATTATAGGACTTATAGGACATATAGGACCAATAAGTCCTATAATCCTTTAATTCTAAAACATCGGTTTCATCAACTGTTCTTGTATTCTCATGCTTGGTATTGGAGTTCGTCGTTCTTCATTCAACCTCTTTATATCTATGGTTTTACCCTTGTCATCCAATACCTTCACATCTAAACCTAATCCTCGAAGTTCATAAAATAAAACATTGAAAGATTCCGGCACCCCTGGACCTGCGGCATTTTCTCCTTTAACAATAGCCTCATATACCTTTGCCCGGCCAATAATATCATCTGATTTTACGGTTAAAAACTCCTGTAAAACATGTGCAGCACCATAAGCCTCTAATGCCCAAACCTCCATTTCTCCAAGTCTCTGTCCTCCAAACTGAGCTTTTCCACCCAACGGCTGTTGTGTAACTAAAGAATATGGACCGATACTTCGGGCATGAATCTTATCTTCTACCAGATGAATTAACTTCATCATGTAAATATACCCCACCGTAATTTTCTGATTAAACCTTTTTCCTGTTTTTCCATCACAAAGCCAACTCTTTCCATCCTCCGGCAAATTGGCTTTTTTAAAATACTCTTTGATTTCTGCCTCAGTAGAGCCATCAAACACAGGACAGGTTACCTTAATGCCTAATTTATGTGCCGCCCAACCGAGATGGGTTTCTAATATTTGACCGATATTCATTCGGGAAGGAACAGACAATGAATTCAGGACCATCTCTACCGGTGTCCCATCTTCAAGATAAGGCATTTCCGCCTCAGGTAAAATCTTGGCTATAACCCCTTTATTTCCATGTCTTCCAGCGATTTTATCCCCAACCCTAATCTTGCGTTTGGTGGCTACATAAACCTTAACTAATTCTTCAATCCCCGGTGGAAGTTCATCGCCTGCTTTATTTGAAAAATATTTAACATCAATAACTACCCCTTCATTTCCATAAGGATGGTGAAGTGAGGTATCACGCACTTCTCTAACCTTTTCACCAAATATAGAATGAAGTAATTTATATTCAGGGGAAAGTTCTGTCTCACCTTTGGGTGTTACTTTACCAACTAATATATCCCCTGATCTAACCCTGGCTCCAAGCCTGATAATACCTCGGTCATCGAGATTTCTCAGTGCCTCTGCCCCTAAATTAGGAATATCAGCGGTAATTTGTTCTGCCCCAAGTTGCGTATCTCTTGCCTCTAATTCATATTTTTCAATATGGATTGAAGTAAAAACATCCTCTCTAACTAACTTTTCTGAAATCAGGATGGCATCTTCAAAATTATAGCCTTGCCAAGGCATAAATGCCACTAAGATATTTCTTCCTAAAGCCAACTCACCATTATCAGTTGCTGTCCCTTCCGTTAGAGCTTGACCTTTTGATATCCGCTGTCCTTTTTTCACAATAGGTTTTTGATGAATACAAGTTGCCTGATTAGACCTTTTAAATATTAATAGCTTATACGGATATTCCTTGTTGTCATCACCTTTAAGGACAATCTCCGCAGCTGTCAATCGAGTGATTATTCCATCAACAGGTGCAATAATCACTATTCCCGAATCGCGAGCAATATATCGTTCTATTCCTGTTCCAACTAAGGGAGAATCACAAATAAGTAATGGTACTGCCTGTCGTTGCATATTAGAACCCATTAAAGCGCGATTGGCATCGTCATGTTCTAAAAAAGGAATTAAAGATGTCCCCACACTAATAATTTGTTTTAAAGAGGCATCCATATAATCGACCTTATCCGCTGTAACTAATGGAAAATCATCCTGATATCTTGCCGCCACCACACCTTCTATCAAATTTCCCTTCTTATCCATTTTACTGCTTGCCTGAGCAATAACATACTTTTGTTCTTTATCGGCGGACAGATATTCAATTTGCTCTGTAACCCTTCCATTGACGACTTTTCGGTAAGGGGTTTCAATAAAACCGAGGTGATTTAGCTTACCATAAACAGACATAGAAACAATCAATCCAATATTAGGACCTTCCGGTGTCTCAATAGGGCATATTCTTCCATAATGAGAGTAGTGAACATCCCGAACCTCAAATCCTGCTCGTTCCTTAGATAACCCTCCCTGTCCTAATGCAGATAATCTTCGTTTATGGGTTAATTCGGCTAATGGATTTGTTTGGTCCATAAATTGAGACAGTTGGTTTGAGCCAAAAAATTCATTGAGTGCGGCGGTAACCGGCTTTATGTTCACCACTGTTTGCGGAGTCATTGTTTCTGTTTCCTGAATGGCCATCCGCTCACGAATACTCCGCTCTAATCTTGTCATTCCTATACGGAGCTGATTTTGTAATAATTCTCCCACAGGTCTTATTCGTCGGTTGCCCAGATGGTCAATATCATCAACATCTCCTTGTTTTTTAATTAATTTCGTTATATACTTGATTGTTTCAAGAATATCTTCAGGAGTCAATGTCATTACTTCATCGGATATTGATAACTCCAATTTTTGATTAATCTTATACCGACCAACTTCGGATAAGTCATATCGTTGTGGGTCAAAGAAGTACCGATAAAATGTCTGGCGGGCATTTTCAATATTTGGTGGTTCCCCAATACGCATAATGTTATGAATTTTAAGTAAGGCATCATTCTGAGAATTAGTATCATCTTTCTCTAATGTATTTAATATAAATGAGCTTTCTACATCCAATACCTTGAGTTCTTCAATTCCTTGCTCTTTCAAAATATTTAATAAGGTATTTGTAATTCTTGTTCCCGGTCGATAGACCTCATTATCATTTTTATTTATTACTTCCTGGGCTAATCTAAGTCCAACTAAACTTGGATCAACTTGAGCCAAACGCTGTTGTTCCGGGAAAAAGAGGTCTAATATTTCCTGATTGGTAGAATAGCCGATTGCCCTAATAAGAACAGTTGCAAATATCTTTCTTTTACGACCCAATCTCGCATGGAGGATATTGTTAGTATCTAATTCAAACTCTAACCATGCCCCCCGATAGGGAATAATTCTTGCTGAATACAGTCGGCTAAGATTGTCATAATCAAAATAAACTCCGGGTGAACGATGTAGTTGACTGACAATTACCCGTTCAGCACCATTAATAATAAATGTTCCTCGTTGTGTCATTAAGGGCAGGTCTCGCATAAATACTTCTTGCTCACGAATTTCACCTGTCTCGCGGCAAATCAGCCGTAATTTTACTTTTAATGGAACACCATAAGTTACATCCCTGTCCCGGCATTCTTCTTCATTATATTTTAGCGTTCCGAGGTCATACCCGACAAATTCTAAGACAACCTTATTATTGAAATCTGTAATAGGAAATGTTTCTAAAAATACTTTTTGTAGCCCTTGCGGTTTCCTTTTATTCGACGGTGTATCCTCTTGCAAAAACCATTCAAAGGAGTCTTTTTGAATAGCAATTAAGGGAGGTATATCTATAATTTCCTTTACCTTCCCAAAAGATATTCGTTCTTGTTTTTCCATTTATTTACCTCTTTTTATTAGAAGTCAGAAGAGCAGAAGAGCAGAAGACTAGAAGTCAGAAACCTTCTGCTCTTCTGCTCTTCCGCTCTTCTGCCTTCTGTTACTTAATTTCTACCGTTGCTCCAGATGCTTCTAATTTCTTCTTAATTTCTTGTGCCTCTTCTTTGGTCACACCTTTTTTAACTGGCTGTGGGAAACCTTCAACTAATTCTTTAGCTTCTTTTAATCCTAAGGCAGTAATCGTTCTTATTTCCTTGATTACCTGGATTTTGTTCTCCCCAAAACCGGTTAAAATAACATCAAATTCTGTCTTTTCTTCTTCCTCTTCTTTTGGTGCTTGAGTGACAGTTGGTCCTGCCATCATAGGCATTGCGGCAGAAACCCCAAATTTAGTCTCTAACTCTTTCACTAATTCTGAAAGCTCTAAGACCGTCATGTTAGCAATAGCATCAATAAGCTCCTCTTTTGTTTTAGTAGCAATTGCCACCTTTCTTCACCTCCTAAATAAAATTTTATTCTAAATATTTAATTACAGGGAATTATTTATCCCTGTTTTTAGACTTTATACTGGAATTAGACCTTGATTACGAGATTCACGAGAGTATAGAGTATATTGTGGATAGATCTCGAAAGCAGAGGGAATATTGGAATTAAAAGACTTCCTCTTCCCCTTTCATTTTTTCTTTTCTTCAACAGCCTTTAAGACATTAAGCAATCCCCTTATAGTTCCACTCAAGACATTCACTAACCCGGCTAAAGGAGCTTGAATTCCACCTATAAACTGGGCTAATAGTATTTCTCTTGAGGGTAATTTAGATATCTGGGTTAGTTCTTGTGCATTAAAAACTCTTCCCTGAATAATCCCTGCTTTAATCTCAAGTTTTTTATACTCCTTGACAAAATTCATCAGGATTTTAACCGGAATAGTAGGGTCATCTACCCCAAAAGCAATAGCGGTAGGTCCCTGAAGATAGTGCTTTAAGGTCTCAAGGTCACTTTCTTTAACCGCTCTGAACATCAGGTTGTTTTTTATAATTTTATAGTCAATATTTGCGGCTTTTAGTTGACATCTCAGGTCTGTAAGTTCTTTAACGGTCAATCCTCTAAAATCCGTAAGTATGGCACTGGATATCCTGGTTAGTTTCTCCTTTATTTCATTAACCAGTTTTTCTTTTCTAATAATAGCTGGACGCATTCTTCACTCCTTTATCAGGATTATAGGACTTATAGGACATATAAGACCTATAAGTCCTATAATCTTTTTACCCCTCTTCGGCTAAACTTTTAGTTACCTTCAGGTCAATCCTTATTCCAGGTCCCATAGTCGTAGAAAGAGCAATACTTTTGATGTATTGTCCTTTGACTGTGGCTGGTTTTGCCTTCAGAATAGCAAACATAACATCCTTAAAGTTATCGTGTAGTTTGTCATTTGAAAAAGATATCTTGCCAATAGCCGAGTGAACGATACCAAAAGAGTCACATCTAAATTCAATCTTTCCTTTTTTAATTTCCTTGATGGTTTTGGCGACATCAAAGGTTACCGTTCCTGCTTTTGGATTAGGCATAAGTCCTCGTGGACCAAGTAATTTACCTAATTGACCAACGATACTCATTATATCCGGGGTAGCGATAGCGACATCAAAATCTAAAAAGCCTTTTTTTACCCGTTCTACTAAATCTTCTCCACCGACTACATCAGCCCCATTTTCTTCTGCCTCTTTTACCTTTTCTCCTTTAGCAAAAACAGCAATCCGCACAGATTTACCTGTCCCATGTTTCAACGATACTGTAGCGCGGACTTGTTGGTCGGCATGTTTTGGATTTACACCTAATCGGACGGCTATTTCTACCGACTCATCAAATTTGGCACAAGCGGTTTGTTTAAGAAGTTCAATAGCCTCATTTAAATCATATAATTTTTCTTTATCCACCAGTTTACTTTTTTCTAAGAATTTTTTACCATGTGCTGCCATTTTTAATCATCCTTTCTAAGATTTCAGTAATCGGGTATTACCCTTCGACAAGCTCAGGGTGACACATTGTCATGGTGAGCCTGTCGAACCATGACACCTAAATGCTTACTATCCTTCCTCTATTTCAATGCCCATACTTTTAGCCGTCCCCATAATTTGACGGGTAGCTGTTTCAACATCATAGGCATTTAAATCCTTTAATTTTACCTTTGCAATTTCTCTTATTTTATCCATCGTAAGTTTTGCTACTTTTTCCTTATTAGGAACACCAGAGCCTTTTTCTATATTAGCAGCTTTAATTAAAAGTGCAGCGGCAGGAGGTGTTTTTAAAATAAAGGAAAATGTCCTGTCCTCATAAACAGACAAAACTACAGGGATAGTAATACCTTCCTGGTTAGCTGTCTGAGCATTAAACGACTTACAAAACTCCATAATATTAACGCCTGCCTGTCCTAATGCAGGTCCTACCGGTGGAGCTGGATTAGCCCTTCCTCCCGGTATCTGTAATTTAATCTCTTTTACAACTCGTTTCTTTTTTGCCATTTTTATCTTCACCACAGAATGAATGGTAATTGGTGAATAGTTACCTGATTACCAATTACCATTTACCAATTACCTTTTCTCTCCCGTGGTAAATTCAACCTCCTGAATGTTTATAATTTCTCTACCTGATAAACTTCTAATTCTACCGGTGTTGTTCGACCTAAAATATTCATCATTACCTTTAATTTTCCTTGTTTTGGGTCCATTTCTCCGACCGTACCGATAAAATTAGTGAAGGGACCTTGAATAACCCTTATGGGTTCATTCTTTTCAAATCTTAAAGAAGGTTTTAATCTGGATACCCCTGAGATTGGTACCTGGAGAATTTCTTTAACCTGTGATTCATCTAATGGAATTGGTTTATTTTTATCTCCAATAAAGCCAAATACACCTGATGTATGTCTGACTATATGCCATGTTTCATCGGACATCTCCATTTCTATCAAAACATATCCAGGAAAGAATTTTTTTAAGACCTTTTTTTTCTTTCCCCCACGTATCTCAGTCACTTCCTCAGTTGGAACAACAATTTGAGAGATTTTATCTACTAATCCCATTCCTTGAAGCCTTTGTTCAAGATTTGTTTTTACCTTGTTCTCATATCCTGAATAGGTATGAATAACATACCAATTTTTACCCACTTTCCCTCCTGCCGTTAGATTTTAGATTTTGGATTTTAGATTTTGGATTGCGGGAATATTTCAATCCAAAATCCAAAATCTAAAATCCCAACTACCTCCTACCAACAAGTTGATTAATCAAGGTAATAGATATCGCATCAATAATATAAATATATAAGGTTATAATTAATACACAGACAATAACTACAGCAGTAGAGCCCATAATCATTTTGCGGTTAGGCCATGAAACCTTTCCTTGTTTAGGATTAACCTCATTCCAAACCTCATTAAGAAATTTTTTTATTTTAAAGTATAACTCTCTTATTTTCTCTTTCAAATCTTTCAAGATTTTTTCCTCTATTCTAATGAAGGTTCAGGTTTAGGAAGACTTCTCAACCTTATCCTCAACCTTAACCTTCTTCTCTTCTCTGTTCGCTGGCAGGTCCGACAGGACTTGAACCTGCAGCCCTCGGTTTTGGAGACCGATGCTCTACCAATTGAGCTACGGACCTATAGAAAATAATTTTAGATTTTGGATTGCGGATTTTGGATTTTTTCAAATTCGCAATTCGCAATCCAAAATTCACAATCTTCTACTTAGTCTCCTTATGGAGAATATGCTTTCTACAGGTTGAACAGTATTTTCTCAACTCAAGTTTTTCTTGTTTTTTTTTCTTATTCCTGGTTGTAGAATAATTACGATTTTTACATTCTGAGCAGGCAAGAGTAATTATCTCTCTCGGCATTTAAAATCTCCTTCAGAAAAGATTGCTTCCTCAAATATAGGTCTTATATGCTTTATAAGACTTATATTTGGGAGAATATACAACAAAAATATAATTATACTATATAATATAATTTTTGTCAAGAGAAATTTTTAAAAATTTTTAAAAATTAAAAAAATAGGTAGAATAGAAATGCAGCGACTGATTAGGCAATTATTTGACTACTGATGTAGCAATATTTGGGCTATTTGGGTTCACATCCAAAACTCTGGTTTTGGGAATGATAACCAAATCCATGTCTTCCATTGGAATTGCACCAAGTAAAACCTGGTCTCCCATAACCAAAGCCCCAGTGAAACCAATACGATTCTTAAACCGAAGTTCAATAGGTCCAATAGGTCCTACATAGGAAACCAGTTTTCGTGCCCCATCTGCCAAAGTAGCTTCCTTCTGGCTAATTTCTTCCAATTCCAATTGAATCCTGACATGTTCTGGAATACACAGATGCACAGAACCTGAGTCCGCAATCGCATTTACTTCAATCGATGAAAACTCAGGTCTTCTGGGATTCCCCAAAGCCACTTTTGCATTAACTAAACCCATTACTTTCCTCCTATCACAAATCTATATTATTTCTTACGCTTAACATTGATTTGTCAGGCAAAAGTTTCACCTCGCCCATCGCCTCCAGAATAGATCCTTTGGGGAAAATTAATGGAAAAGACCTCTTGTCTCTCGTTTCTGTTTTATCAGTTAATGGAATACAGAATATTTTAAATTCTATATTCAAGGTCTGCCCCAATACTGTTCGGAATGATTTTTGGTAACCGTTCAGATAGTTAGAATTCAGAATTCAGGAATCAGAATAAGAGAATCTACTCGTAATCAGAGTAGAAAATAAGATGGGTAAAACCTATCAATAATGTTAGGATAAGAAAATGTTCGCAAATTATTAGATGCTTATTTCTTACTCCATTCTGAATTCTGGATTCTGACTCCTGGATACCTGAACGTTTACAAACGATTACATGCAAAAATTATGCCGAACCATTCCGAACAGTATTGGGTCTGCCCCCAATATTATTGTTGTTATTAAAAGAGTTATAAACAACTTATTTTCTTCTTTGTGCCTCGCGCAATTTTTCTTTTATTGGTTTTTGAGAAGTAGGAAAATAGACATCACTCCCCATATAATTTGAGTCTAATTCTTGAATCAATTTCCACTGGGCAATAGCTTCATTAAATTCAGCCTTTTTATAATAGACATCGGCTAAATTATCATGGAAGAAAGCAACTACCGGCTCAAGGTCAATTGCCTTTTTATACGATACAATAGCCTCATCCCACCGACCTAAATAATAATAAGCTAATCCTAAATTATTATAGGCATTAGAAGCTGCCGGTTCTAAGGCAATTACCTCTTGATATTTAACGATTGAGCGCTCTAATAAATCTAAACTATCCGTAGTTCGATTTACCGTCAAACAATAAAAAGCCCGATTTAGCAAGGTATTTCCTAACATAAAGTAAACATAAGGAGTGCTCAGCCCAAATTCGATTGTTTGCTGATAATCAACAACCGACCGCCAATTATAATCATTTGGGTCTCGATAATCGCCAGCCGCAAAGAAGGCATTCCCTCGCCAATAGTAAAAGAGGGGATTATTGGTTTGTAACCTGATAGCATTATCAAAGGAACTTACAGCTAAGGAAATCTCCTCTTTTTCTAAATAAGCCTGCCCTAAATAAAACGAGACATACGGCTCATCTCCATTTAATTCCTTCGCCTGTTTTAAATGGGTAATAGCATCATCTACTCTTTTTATTTTGATATAGACTTGTCCTACTTTAAAACGGGCATCAAAATTTTTGGAATTCAACTCTATTACCTTAAGATATGATTTTTCAGCCTCTTGCCAGTTCTCCCCTTCAAAATAAATATCTCCCAGCAATAAATGAGCTTGTTCATAGTCAGGTTTAATTCCGACAGCATATCTAATTTCATCAATGGCTTGGGCAGAAAGTTTTTGCTTATGCAAACTTTTAGCCAAGAGGAAATGATATTCTTCATTAATAGGATTTAATTCTATCGCCTTACGAAATTCCTTCGCCGCCCCCTCAAAGTTACTCTTAAAGTATAATTGATAACCTGAATCTCTACTATTCTTGGCATTTCCCTTTGCCTTCTCAATCGTTTCAGCCTCAATCATTACCGGTACTATCAACACAAAAACCAAAAACTCTAAAAGAAGAATTTTTATTCTCTTCATTGTCTTCCTCCTTATTCCTGTTTTTTATTTTCCTTTGAATATAATTATTTAAATACAATTATTAGTTATTATACATCTTTTTGTTAATTTTGTCAACCATTTTTTTAAAAAATTTTTAATTCCGACATAAAAATATAAAGAAAAGGTGACTTTTATAAAAAAATTCTCTTGCTAAATACTAATTTGTATGGTAAAATAATTATTAATTATTAATTATTAATTAGTAATTAACAATTATCAATTGTTCGTTACTAATTGATAATTGTTAATTGCTAAGAGGAGGTAAGTAAAGAATGAATATATTAGTTACAGGTGGAGCAGGATTTATTGGCTCAAACATTGTGGATAGATTAATCAATCTGGGGCATAAGGTGGTTATAGTTGATAATTTATCCACGGGCAAAGAAAAAAACATTAACCCATTGGCTAAATTCCATAAATTAGATATTCAGGACACTAAACTTGAAGAGATATTTAAAGATGAGCAGATAGATATTGTCATCCATCATGCCGCTCAGATAGATGTGCGTAAATCAGTCAATGACCCTATGTTTGACACCGGGGTAAATGTGCTTGGTAGTATAAATCTTCTCCAACTATGTGTCCAATATAATGTTAAGAAGTTTATTTTTGCCTCTTCTGGCGGAACTGTGTATGGGGAACAAAAGGTCTATCCTGCCGCAGAAGACCATCCTACCCAACCTATATGTCCTTATGGCATAAATAAGCTCACCATAGAACATTATCTCCATTATTATTGGACGGGTTATAATCTTAACTATACCGTCTTGCGGTATGCAAATATCTATGGGCCAAGACAGGACCCTTGGGGTGAAGCAGGTGTAGTAGCAATTTTCATAAATAAGCTATTAAAAAACGAACAACCGATAATCAATGGTAATGGTGAACAAACAAGAGATTATACCTATGTTGATGATGTTGTTGAGGCAAATATATTAGCCATAAATTCACCTACCACAGGGATATTTAATATAGGAACCGGCATTGAAACCTCTGTCAATAAGTTATTCTCTATGATACTTAAAACTATGGAGGCTAAGGTTAAAGAGGCTCATGGACCTGCTAAAGATGGGGAAACAAGCCGCAGTTGCATTGATGGGACAAAGGCAAAGGAAATACTTGGGTGGCAACCGAAAATTAAATTTGAAGAGGGAATAAAACGAACAGTGGAATATTTTAATTGCTCAGGTGTTTAGGCTGTAGGTAGAGACTAATAGCCTACAGCCTACAGCCTAAACAACCTGATTTAAAATGGGGGTGTTATGAAAAATGAGTAAGGATATTAGAACTGTAGTTAATTTGGACAAAGATGGAGGGTTAAGCATAAGTGAGGATGCCTTATCTATCTCTGGATTAAAGAAAAAGGTATATCTTCAGGCAGAAGAAGGCAAAATTATCCTCACACCTTTTGAGCCTGAAAATACAAGATATTGCCTGCGAATAATGATTGATTCTGAGGACATTGCCCCAGTAATCCAAAAATTATCGCAGGAAAAACTAAAAGTAATCAGGTCTGAGTCTATCTTACTTAACCGTTCTACCCTGTATTTGGTAAATGTGGAGACTACTAATTGTAAAAAATCAATAGATGAAATTTCTCACGACCTGAAAGCACTTAATTTAGTTAAATCGGTTGAGGTATTTCCGCAATGGCAGAATATCTCCGGATTGATACGCAAAGAGCTGGGTTTATGGCAACGCTCTCATTTTGGAACATACAAAAGCTCAAGGAAGACTCAGGAAACAAATATTGAGTATAGCTTATCCTTAGATGGCACAGGAAACGCTCAAGTGCATACCACCATTGGTTTCTTAGACCATCTGTTAAGTTCAATGACCAGGCATGGGTTGTTTGACCTCGAATTAAAGGTAATCGCCTCTGACACCAAAAGACTTGTTGATATTCATCATACGATTGAAGATGTCGCCATTGTCTTAGGCACGGCGTTTAAAAACGCATTTGGGACAAAAGAAAAGATTGTGCGCATTGGACAAGCAAAGGTGCCTTTTGACGATGCCGTTGTAGATGTAGTTGTGGATTTAAGTGGTCGCTCATCGTTGGCAGACCATTCTACCACTAAGATAAACTTTTTCAAATCGTTTAAAGAAGGTGTGGGCGAAATAAAACCCACAGAGATTAAACATTTCATAGAAACCTTTGTCAATAAATTTGAAATAAATATGAGTATTGGGTTATTGGTCGATGGAGATGGGCATCACAAATTAGAGGCATTATTTAAGGCTATGGGATTGGCTATCCATCAGGCAAAAAAGATGGCAGATGAATTGGCTGATATGCTGATGAGCACTAAAGGGGTTTTAGAGTAGTGATTCGATACCTGAATGCTTAAAAGAATTTTTTGAATAGTCCCTTTGCTTTTTCTTTTGCCTTTTCCTTAATCTCCTTTTCCTGTGTGGATATTATTTCTTGAATATCTTCCTTTTTTTCTTCAATTTTTTCCTCAAGTTTTTCTTTAATTTTATCCGATTCCTCTTTAATTCCTGATTCGACCTTTTCTTTTATTTTCTCCTGTTTTTCGCTAAAATTCGGGTCTTTGAAATTACCTTTAATTCTAAATCGTATGCCCATTCTTCCTTTTTCATCACCTAAAAATGGAATTATCTTGCCTAATTTAGCTATTTGTTTTCCTAATCGACCCGGGAATGTAGCCGTTACCTTAAAATCCATATCTGCATCAAGGGATATTTCACCACTTGCCAATAACCTGATTAAGTTACTTTTCAATTCAAAGTCATCCGTTGATATTACTCCATCTGCGATATTAAATGTAGCTAACATGTAGCATCCGGTTAGGTTACGAAGAGTACCCAGACTAAGGAAGGTAGCTATCCCATCCAAGAGTTTTAATTCTTTTAGTTTAGCCTCTTTTAATTCTACTGCCCCTTGTGCCTCTAAATTTTCTTTCAGGTCGTTTAGTTTAAGCCCTACTCCTTTCAAATCCGCATCTAAACTTAATTTACCCCTGACAATTTTTTTATCTCCTTTGCAACTGGCTATTATTTCTGTAATATCAAGCTGGTTTGCCTTAACAGAGAGAGAGTATCCCGGCAATTCACTGCTTAAATCTATCGTGCCGGAGGACTCGAGCATTCCATTGGCGGCATTACTTCTCAGCGACCTGAGCATCAAGACATTCCTAACCCATCTAAAATCAGAATAAAGGTCACTACCCGAAATCTCCTTCAATGCCCATTTTTCGATATTAATTTTCCCTTCCACATCTAAATCGAGTTGTTTGTCTGATGCTGTAACTGTCCCTTTGATTTCTGAATCAGCAGATTGATTTGCGTTAAGAAATTCACAAAAGCCTTCTATTATTTCATCTAATATAAATTTTTTTGAACAAAAGGCAAGATTGACCTTAGGATTTTTAATATTTGGAATCTCTGCCTGAATATCAAAATTAGAATTACCAAACTCTCCAGTCATAGATGATAATTTTAAATCCGTATCTGTCCATTGCAATTCTAAGTTGAGATTTTTGATGGATTTTTTGACCCCATCGTATTTTATCTTACCATTGGTCAAGGTTACTATCCCCAGGACCTGCAATTTTTCATCCGACCTGCCGGTTACACCTACATTTATTTTACCCTTACCTGCAACTTTTAACTTATGTATAGGTATTGGAATTAATCTAACTATGTTTGATAAAGAAAACTCATTACTTCTCAACTCCAGATTGATTGTTTCGTCTTTAAGTCCTCCTACAATCTCAGCCTCTAAATCCGCTAAGGTGAGTTTAGTGGTAATTATTTCTATTAATCCTAAATCCAGGTTGCAATCAACACTCCCTCTAAGTTTAAAATTAGTTCTCCTATTTCTAATACCATGCGAGCCTGTTTTACCGGCAGTTACCTTGAAACTAACAATTCCTTCTCTTTTATTTAGTCCATCTATCGCAACATCAATCTTTTTAATGGATGTTTCCATTTTATAAAAAACCTCATCCAAGAGATGCAGAGTGCCCTTTTTGACTATTATTTTGTCTATCTGGAGGGAAAATTTACCCTTTTCTTCCAATTCCCCCTTACTAAAGGAGGTAGCACCTCTGGCAGGGGTTAGTGGGTTGTTATTTTTTTTTGTTTGCCATAAATCTTTAAAATTCCATTTATCAGCTTTGTTTCGCTCAATAGAAATCATTGGCTCAACAAGGATAAGTTCAGTAATTATCAATTGTCTTTTTAATAAAGGCAAAAATCTATATTTCAAAATAAGGGATTTATTTTCAAGCAATGATTTGCCCTTAAACCCATTTTGGTTATAGACAATAACATCTTTTACCTCAATTCCTTTTAAAATGCCAATTTTTATCTCACCAATTTCTACCTTTCGGGCTAAATTTCTTTCTAACTCACTTGTGATAAATTGGGTTAGATGAACTGAAGAGATAGTAATAAATGGAAGGATAATAATTCCAATGACTAAAATTATAATAACTATGATGATAAAAGTCAAAAATTTCTTTAGCATGTCTTTTATTATAACATCAGATTAGACTTCTTGCAAGTATTTTTATGTAGCAATTGTAATCGGTCAGTTAACGGGGGGTAATTTTTTGACTGGCAAGGGAAACATCCCACTAACCCCCTTCAAAGGGGGAATAAAACGGGGTTGTGCCATATTCCCCCTTAAAAAAGGGGGTTAGGGGGTTGTTCTCCCACGCGTAACTGACCGATTACGCTTACCGTAATTTTTTTATTGACACAATTTAAAAAATGTGGTAAAATCCATAGAAGTGATGAGACACCACACCTAAAATCCAAAAGGAGGAAAAACAAAAATGCGGATATTAATCGTTTCAATGATTTTCTTGCTACAAACCGGGATAATTTTTGCCAAAACAATTAACCCACCGGTAGAAATAAAGGTTACACCAGGCGATGGAGGTGGGAATTCATTTAATTTTAACTGGAAACCGCCGGTAGGTGAAAAAATTACTGCCTATTTCTATAAACTTGACCAACAACCTATGACCAACTGGACCACAAAAACCTCTATTAAAAATTTAAGGGTAAGCGGTTCAGGTTTGCATAAACTTTATCTGTCTGCGAGTGATAATGAGGGCAATGTCTCACCCTATCAGGTAGTAGAATTTTCCTACAATGCAAAAGCCCCCAAAGGTGGTGAGTTCACCATGACGCCACCTACAGCCTATCAAGCCGGTGGTTCACCCGGGATTATTGCCGTGGGAGATGTTAGTGGCGATGGGCTAAATGATGTTGTCTCGGCTAACTATTATGACAATAACATTAGCGTCTTTATTCAACTACCGGATGGAAAGTTAGCCACTCAAACAACCTACCCGGTTAGTCAAGGTCCCTTTGGTGTGGGCATAGCGGATATGAATTGTGATGGGTTGAATGATGTTATTGTCGGCTGTGCCGCCGCCGATACGGTGCATATATTTACTCAAAATGAAGGAGGCTTGCCTCGTTGCGGCACGCTGACACAAACAATGGTTTTTCGTACTGAACGGGCACCTTATGGGTTAGCCGTAGGTGATGTCAATGGTGACGGTAGAAACGATATTGTCATCCCTAACTCAGGTGCATCCTCGATTAGTATTTTTAGCTGGGTGCCGGATATTAAGGAAAGTTATGACTATTTACTCGGTTCTTTTAAAGGATGCGATAGTCTTACTATGCAAAAGCAGGGGAAAGACATATTTGCCAATATTGTTTATGCGGCTGGTCCTACTCCATATTGGTTGACTGTTGGAGATATAAATGGTGACCTCAAGGAGGATATTGCCGTGGTTAATTATTCCAACAATACCTTAAATGTATATTTTCAACAGCCGGACAGGTCGCTACTTCCAATGGGTGCCCTTCAAACTGCCGGCAGCAATCCATCTAATGTCGCTATTGGAGACATTAACGGTGATGGCATAGGTGAAATTGTTGCCTCTGGAGGTCCGGTATCCATCTTTGGTCGAAAGGATAATGTCTCATTTGGACTAATTGGTACCGCAATAACTAAAGAAGGTCGTGCCGGGGCTGTAAAAACAGGGGATATGAATAATGACGGTCGAATTGACTTAATCACCACAAGTTCAGATACCTTCAGTATTTATCTTCAGGATAATAAAGGAAATCTCCTTGATTCTACACCTTTTCCTACCGGTAGAGGTGCAGGTGGATTAGCTGTTGCTGATGTAAATAACGATGGACTAACCGATGTTATCACCGGAAATATTAGTGATAATACGATTAGTGTGCTACATCCTGTATGGAAGGAAAAATGAATAATATCAAGGGCTTGTCTTTTCTGAAGCTTATTGTTATCCCCACTTTTATCCTCTGGCTTGGGTTGGTGGCGATAAATTATTATAAATATCACCTCTCGTTCTATCAAATTCTTACCGGGCTAATTGAAATCTCAAGTGTCTTTTTCTTTCTGAGCATCATTTTAGTTACCGCATTTTTGGGAGGTCATACCCTTCTCAATCTTTTTAAAATTGATATTAAAGGGTTAGAGAAATTCCTTTTTTCTATCGGGCTTGGGTTTGGGGTATTAATTTATTTAACCTTTTTTTTAGGGGTATTCGGCTTATTATACACCCAGGTAATCTTTGGGGTAATGCTCGCTATTATCCTTTTGAGTCTCAAAGATTTTAAAAAATTCATCCCCCAAAAGCAGAAAAAAAAGCCTCTCCCCCCTCCAACCAAAGGGAAGAATTATTCTTTACTCGATACAAGTTTAATCGCTATCCTTTGTCTTACTATTCTTGGGGTGTTAATCAGCACATTGACTCCAAATGTCTCCTGGGATTGTGCGGTGTATCATTTAAATGTCCCCAAAATATATCTAAGTGAGCATAAATTTATCCCTATCCCGCATATTGTTGCCTCTAATATGCCTTTCAATATCGAGATGCTTTACACCATAGCCCTGTCAATAAAGAATCCTGTTGTTGCCAAACTCATTCATTTTACCTTTGGCATCTTAACCCTTCTCTGTATCTATTCTTTTTGTAAAAGATACTTCAATCCGCAAGTAGCTTTATGGTCAATGGTAATTTTTTATCTTAATCCGGTAACACTTTTTGTGGCTAATATTTCTTATGTAGATTTAGCGGTAACTTATTACTTTCTCTTAGCCTGGTATGGTTTCTTTATCTGGTCAGACCAGATGAATCAGGATTCTAAAAAGGGGCGTTGGCTGATTTTAATGGCGATATTTTGTGGCATTATGATGGGAGCAAAATATACCGCTGTCTTTGGCACAGTTATTTTGGGTATAGGAATTCTTATAAAACTTTATTTCTCTGAGCGGGCTAATTTTTTCAAAATATCAAAAAAAACCTTTCCTTTTGCTATTATTTCTTCTATCTTTGTTGTGCCGTGGCTTATCAAAAGCTATTTGTTCACCGGCAATCCTGTTTATCCGGCCGCCTATAATCTATTTGGCGGGCTCAACTGGGATAAAGAACTTGCAGACCAATTTATGAATTGGCAGATGGGTAAAAAAGGCGGAAAAGACATATTATCATATCTTCTCCTACCCTGGCAGATGACTATCCATGGTAATTATGGACAAATTTTTGATGGTATTTTGAGTCCACTCTATTTAATCTTTATCCCTTTTCTTATCCTTCTTAAGGAAAAAAGCAAGGTCATAATTTATTTGTTATGTTATTCCCTCTCCTTTTTTATATTATGGGCTGTTTCCATTCAAATATTGAGGTATTTGTTGCCTATTTTGCCGATGTGGAGTATTATCGTCAGTTATGTCATCGACGCCATCTCCAGACAGGGTAAAATTCATAAGGTGGTGGTCTGGACGCCGACATTGATTATTCTCCTTTCAATTCAACTTCCTCATCTTTTTCAATATTCCGCTGATGTATTCGCCGCAGTAGGATTAGAAACTAAGGATGCCTATCTTAGCCGCACATTTACGCCGTATAAGGTATTTAAGTATATAAATGAAAAGTTAGATAAGAAGGCAAAAATACTCTTTTTATGGGAAAATCGTGGGTTTTATTGTGAGCAGGAATATTTAGCCGATAGTTTCTTCGAGGCATCCCATATCTTAAAGATGATTCGAAAATGCGGCAGTGCCGATGCTCTCTTAGAAGAGTTAAAAAAACGGGGAATTACGCATGTGCTTATAAATAAACAATTAGCGGCAGTCTTTTATGATAAAAAAGGTGGAGAAATAAAGATAATTGAGGAATTTATGGGAAGATATACCAATTTTGTCTATTCGGAAAATGATGTGGATTTGTATGAGATGAAGAAATAAGGTATAAGTTCATTACCACGGAAAGACACGGAATATCACTGAAGAAATTTTAGATTGAGGAGTATGGATTTAAAATCCAAAATTCTCCCTAACTCCGTGTAATTCCGTGAAATTTCGTGGTGAACTATTACGAAATAAGGTTGGAAAATATGTCAAAAATAGTGTTAGTTAATCCACCTTTAAGTTTAGAGGAACGGTATGGTGTATTTTCTACGGCAGGAAATACGATGCCTTCTCTCGGATTATGCCATCTGGCAGCGGTAGTGAAAAGGGCTAACTTTGAGGTAATTATTATTGAGGCATCTTCATTAAATTTGAGTTATGATGAAACATTATCTCAAATTCTGGCAGTCTCCCCGGAATATGTAGGTTTAACAGCCACTACTTGCTCTATTCATAATGCAGGTAAACTGGCTCGGATGATTAAGGATAAAAAAAAGGGAATAAAGATAATTATTGGTGGCCCTCATGTTACTGCCATTCCGGAAGAAACAATGAAAAGGTTTCCTGCTTTTGATATTGGAGTGCTTGGTGAAGGGGAAGAAACGATTAAGGAAATATTAGCCTCAAATGGTGATTTGTCGGGAATAAAAGGGCTAATTGTCCCAACTGAGGCAGGATTTCATCTTGCCGGGAAAAGGGACTTTATTAAAAATTTAGATGAATTACCTTTTCCCGCATGGGAGTTGTTAAAAGATTTCCCTTCTATTTACCGACCGGCGGCGTTTAGATTTAAGAGATTGCCTGCCGTGTCTTTAGTAACATCACGAGGATGTCCAAATCAGTGTATCTTTTGTGATAGAGCGGTGTTTGGAAACAAATGCCGGGCATTCTCGGCAGAGTATATTTTGGAATTGATTAAGGATTTGCAAGCCAGATTTGGTATCAAAGAGATATTATTTGAAGATGATACATTGACTATGTTCAAAAAGAGACTAATCTCGATTTGTGAGAATATCTTGGAAGAAAATATCGACCTGTCCTGGACCTGTCTGGGACGGGTAGATATGGTGGATTTAGCCATGTTAAAATTAATGAAAAAGGCAGGTTGTTGGCAGATTAGTTATGGAATTGAAAGCGGTAGTCAGCGTATCTTAGATTTTATCCACAAAAAAATATCCTTGGACCAGGTGCTTAATGCCGTGGAGTTAAGTAAAAAAGCAGGAATTATGACCAAAGGATTTTTTATTCTTGGCCATCCGACCGAGACAAAAGAAAGTATCCAGACAACGATTGATTTTGCTAAAAAGATTAGAATTGATGATATAAGTGTGAGTTTATTAACCCCATTCCCCGGCTCTGAACTTTATGAAATAGCCGGCAAATTTGGGAGGTTTGAAGATGACTGGAGTAAAATGAATCTTCTGCAATCCGTTTTTATCCCTGATGGATTTACTGCAGAAGAGATTGAAGGATATTATAAGAAAATACTTAAGGAATTTTATCTTCGACCATCAATAATCTTTTCTTATCTCTGCCGGATGAAGCAGAATCCTGCTACTGCCTGGAGAATAGGTAAAGCCGGGATGTCTTTATTGAAAAGGATAAGAAGATGAAATCCACATGAGCCATTAGTCTCACAAAGAGGAATGAAAATCGGGAAGATATATAGCCACAGATTCACAGATTATACAGATTGGAATAGTTAGATATATCTTAACCCTTACATTCTTTATAATCCTAATAATCTGTGAATCTGTGGCTATATCTTTCTTTACAGCCTTTGCAAGAAATAGAATGGGGATTTTTAGATGAAAATATTGGTTATTATACCTGCATACAATGAAGAGGAAAATATTGCCCGGGTAATTAGTCAGGCTAAAAAAAATACCCCGAATGTTATTGTGATTGATGACGGTTCAACGGACAATACGGTTAAAATAGCCGGATTGTCCGGAGCAAAAGTTCTTTCGCATCCATTCAATTTAGGATATGGCTCTACCCTCCTTACAGGCTATAAATATGCCTTTGAGAAAGGTTATGACTTCGTTATCCAGCTTGATGCAGATGGACAACATGACCCGGGGTCTATAAAGAAATTATTTGCCCCGATAGAAAATAATTCAGCTGACATCGCTATCGGTTCACGATTTTTAGAACAAGGGGGTTATCATCCACCATTCCTTAGAAAGATTGGGATAAGCCTATTCAGCGTGATTGTTTCCAGAATTATTAGACAAAGAATAACCGACCCGACATCAGGGTTTCAGGCAATAAACAAAAAGGTGATTGAATTTTACAATAGTGAATTTTTCCCACCGGATTATCCTGATGCCGATGTATTGATTGGGTTACATTTTGCCGGATTCAGAATAACAGAGGTAGGGGTAAAGATGTATCCAAAACAAGGGAAAAAGTCTATGCATAGTGGCGTAAAAAGTATTTATTATCTATTTAAGATGTTTTTCTCTATTTTTTTGACTTTGATTCAGAAAAATCAGATGAAGAGAGGTGTCAAATTATGAGTATTGAAGTAAGAATTTTATCTATTATCATTGGTATTTCTTTAATGATATTGATTGTGGAACTGGTTCGCCGTAGAAAACTACGAGAGGAATATTCATGGATGTGGTTATGTCTGGGTGGGTTGATTTTACTCTTTTCATTCTGGCCAGACCTTGTCTTCCTTATGGCTAAACTGTTAAATGTTACCATCCCGTTTTTAACCTTATTACTTTTAGCTATAATTCTTTTATTTGTTCTAAATCTCTACTTTTCAGTTAAACTCTCAATTATGACGCGTCAGATAGAGATTTTAGCCCAAAAATTGGCTATTCTTGAGTCTTTTACTTCGGAAAAACATGAATCCAAATAATGCGTGAATAAACCACGAATTACACGAATGGGCACGAATAGTCTTAATCTTGAGAGTGTTAATGTAAATTAATTCACCTAAAAAATGAAATTTTATAACTTTCTATCTCTTTGATTTTATTAGAGTTAATTCGTGTTTATTCGTGGTTAATGCATAATCTGGGATGAACAAAAATGATAAATAGTTACAGAGTAAGGTCTAATCTATCTATAAAAAAATACGGGTATGATGTCAGAAAGAGTAATATTCAGCATGTTTATGACTTTTTATTCTTTCCGTTAAGGTGTATTTTGCCTTACCGATGGCTACAGTATCTAAAATTGACTGATTTGGGCCGGGAACGCAGATGCTCAGCTATACCGTATCTTAGCGGAAGGATATTAGACATAGGATGTGGACCACTAAATGAACTAAAGAATGAGTATAAATTTCCTAAGAATATTTTAAATGCCGATATATTTCAATGGGGTAATGTTGAGGTGCTCTGTTTTGGTGAATATTTGCCTTTCAAGAATGAAAGATTTGATACAGTTTTGATGCTTGCCTGCTTGAATCATATTAAAAATCAACAACTTGCGATTGAAGAATCTTATAGAGTCCTTAAGCCGGAGGGAAGGATAATTATAAGCATGATTAATCCATTAATAGGTTTTTTAGTCCACAGTTTAGTTTTCTGGTTTGATTATGACCGGGATAGGAAATGGATAAAAAGGAATCCCCAGGATTAACCAATCGTTTTATCATAGACTTGTTAAACAAAAATGGTTTTAGGCAAGTTAAAGTTCTGAAGTTTTTGTATGGATTAAATAGTTTGTTTATAGCAGAAAAATAATGATACCATTGCCTGGTGTAAAAATTTTACATTGACAAATCAACTAATTTGCGTTATACTCCGAATTGGTTGAACTAACTCGGAGGTTGTGCCGATATGGAAGTGGGGAACTGGGGGGATTGGAGTCCGACCCAATACTGTTCGGAATGATTCTTGCTTATGCAATTAATAATGTCATGCCTTCGGCATTTTATTGTTTTGTTTGCTTCATGGCTATAATAATTACACCCCTTCGGGGTTGTGAAATGTTTATCCTTGCTGGTGGCTAT